>DAOTUF010000077.1:0-16010 GCA_034437495.1 Chloroflexaceae bacterium
ACCACCTTCGTCGCCTGCTCCTGCCCCGGAGACGCCCGGCGAGGAGCCACCCCCACACCCGTCGGTGGTGGAGTGGGGGGACCTGCCGGGCGTTGAGGCTCGACCGTAGCAGCGCAAAGGTATCAGCGATGGGCAGATAGCGGCGGAGCAGGTTCACCCGAGCCGAGCGGGGTCGGGGGTCACTCCTCCGTCGCTATTTCTGACAGCGCGGCTTCGGCCTGCTGCCGCAGGTTCGCATCATCGCTCACTTCCAGGGTCTTTTCGAAGTCGGCAATGGCCTTCTCTATCTCGCCCTGCTTGTAGTAGGCGATGCCGCGGTTGTTGTAGGCCGCGTGGAAGTCCGGGTCGAGCCGCAGAACGGTGGTGAAATCTTCGATAGCCTTGTCGAACTGTTCCCGCTCGGTATAGGCCGCGCCGCGGTTGTTATAGGCCAGGACAAACTCGGGGTCGGACAGGATGGCCCGGCTGTATTCCACAACGGCATGCTGGTAGTTTCCTGCCCGGAAATGCTTGATTCCCTGGTTGTAGGCTCCGACTGCCTCCCCCGACCGACACCCCGCCAGCAATCCCGTCGTGAGCAGCAGCGCTACCAGCGCCACCAGCACCCCTCTTCCTCCCTGCCTGATACGTTTCATGGTTTGTAACCCTTTCCTTCTCCAGTGTCTATACTCTATCTGGTCTCTATCTGGTCTCTATCTGGTCTCTATACCTGGTTCCGTGCTTTGCGGTATCGTGAGACGCTTCTATGCTTGCCCGGTCTTCTGCGCCGTGCGTTCCTCATACTGGCGGCGGTAGTAGTCGCGGTATTCCCCGGACTTGATAGGCCGCCACCAGTCCTGCCGTTCCTGATACCACTGGACGGTTTGTCTGAACCCCTCCGCAAAGGGGGTCTGTGGTTCCCAACCGAGTGCCCGCAGCTTCTCCGTGTCCAGCGCGTAGCGCACATCGTGGGCCGGGCGGTCGGTCACAAACTGGATCAGGTGCTCGGGCTTGCCCAGAGCCTCCACAATCATCCGCGCCACGTCGATATTCGTCTTCTCGCTGTTGGCGGCGATGTTGTAGACCTCCCCCACCTGCCCGCGTTGGAGCACCGCATCAACGGCCCGCGAGTGGTCCCGGACGTACAGGCGGTCCCGCACCTGCCGGCCATCTCCGTAGAGCGGGAGGGGAAGGTCATCTATCGCGTTGGTGATAAAGAGCGGGATAGCCTTTTCGGGATACTGGTAGGGGCCGTAGGTGTTCACCCCGCGGGTCATCGTGAGGGGCAGACCGTAAGTGATGGCATAGGACTGGGCGAGCAGTTCGCCGCTTGCTTTGCTTGCCGCGTAGGGACTGGTTGGTCGAAAGCAGTCGGTTTCTTTGCAACTCCCCTGGGGAATGGGTCCGTACACCTCGTCAGTTGAGATGTGGTGCAGCCGCGCTATCTTCAGCGCCTTTGCCGCCTCGCACAGCACATACACCCCGTAGACATCGGTCCGGACGAAGGCGTCCGGGTCGAGGATAGAGCGGTCTACGTGCGTTTCTGCGGCAAAGTTGACGATGACCTCAATGGCGTAGTGCTGCAAGGTCTCGCGTACCGTTGCCGCATCGCAGATATTGCCGCGGACGAAGTGGTAGCGCGGGTTGTCGGCCACCTCCGCGAGGTTCTCTTTTCGCCCGGCGTAGGTCAGCGCATCGTAGACCACGACATGGGTGTCGGGGTAGTGGGCCAGCACGTATTTCACAAAGTCGGACCCCATAAAGCCTGCCCCGCCCGTCACAAGCACCTGCCGCATATCGTTTCCCCTTCCCCTCTTCGTTCTCCCTGGTAAGGCGTCTGGTCGTCTGGGACTACAACCTAAAAGGCTATCTGGTCAGCGGGCACATCTTGCAACCCGGCCCAGGGCGACCGCATATTCTCCGCGTCGAGATGGCGTTCCAACCGCAGCGCGATGATCAGCACAATGGAGACGATCAGAAAGGTCAGCGAGGAGCTAAACACCGTGACATAACCAACGGCCACGTTGCCCGTCACATCCAGCGCGATGTCTCGCACGAAGCCGCCGCCTATGGTGCCGAAGCCCTGCGCCAACCCCTGCATCACCCCCCACAACCCGATGAACAACCCGGCATGCCCCATCGTGGTCATCGACATCACCAGGGCGATGCTGGCAACAATGAACATCCCGCGGCCCATCCCGATGAAGGCCACGCCGCCACGGAACATGTTGACGTGTTCGGGGCCGCCGGCCACGCTGACGGTCAGGAAACCCAGTGCTCCGATGGCACACCCGGCCTTGATGAGCGTCAGGGGAGAGCGGCCTTTCCAGAGGAGCCAGCCGGAGATGCTAATGGTGAGCAGCATCGAGAGACCCCACAGCGCGGTCAACTGGGTGGTGGATGCCACGCTCATCCGGAGCACCTGCCCGCCATAGGGTTCCAGGAGCACGTCATGGGTGGCGAAGGCGGTGGTTGCGATGAACAGGATGATGAAGAGGTTCCGAAGCTCCATCTGGCGAGCCAGGAGCTTGATAGATTCCCACAGCGACGTGCGGATACGGGTTTCCTGGGTATAGGCCACCACTGTGCCGTCCGGGTTGAGCTTCTCTTTGCCCCACAGAGCCACCACCGTCAGTACCAGGAAGACCACGGCGGAGCCTTGCATCACCTGGGCCAGGCGGGTTTCGCTGTAGTCTTCGAGCAGCTGCCCCATCACGATAGCACTGACGACCGTGCCCATCACCAGCATCACCCACAGCACCGCCAGCACCTTCCCGCGCTCTTTGGGGGGGGTGATATCGCTGACCAGCGCCAGGTAGATCGTCTCGACCATGTTGGCCCCAAGCCCGTAGGCCAGGAAGATGATGGTGCAGATAATGAAGCCGATAACGAAGGGAAGCTGCCCCCCACCCAGGATGAGCAGGGAGAAGGGAGCCGCGGCCAGACCGCCGTAGGTCAGGATGGCCCCGAGCAGCAGGTAGGGGGTGCGCCAGCGACCGAGCGCCCGCGATTGGTCGGAGCGAAAGCCGATCATCACCCGCACGGGGGAGACAAAGTAGTGAATGGCTATCAGGAAAGCAACGACCACCGCGGGTATGCCGGTTTCGTAGATGAGCACGCGGTTGAGCGTTCCTACCAGCGGGGCCAGCGAGGCCCCCATTCCAAACTGAAAGAGACCCAGACGAAACACTTCCAGCCATTGTTTCGCCCTGGGGTGCTGGTCAAGCCACGTCTTCGAGGGACGTATCAGCCGGATCAGCAGAAAGTTCCATATGGCATCGAAAACCTTCCCGATGGCGTCCATGTCTGCATTCTCTCCTTACAAAACAAACAACATCACCGCAGGGTAGAAGAGTGTGTCGGCCTGCATCATGCCCTGCAAAGACCACGGTTGCTGGCGCTATGATACCACAGGTTGTGGAAAGCAGGTACCACTCCGATTTCCTGCTACAGCAACCCTTCCATCGCCTGGATTACCACGCGCCCGCCAGGGATATCAAGCTGTTTCACCACCTCGCGGATGAGGGGGATGAGGGCATCGGGTTGGCCGGGGCGGGCAACTACCAGCACCTCGTGAGCGCCGGTTTGCAGCACCTCCCGGACGTGCCCCACATCGTCCCCTTCCGTCGTCTCCACCCGCAGGTGAGCGAGGTCGTGGAGATAGTATTCATCCTCTTCGAGGGGGGCCGCGTCGTCCTGGTGGATAAACACCTCAGACGCCCGCAGGTCTTCCGCTTCGTCGCGGGTGGTCACGCCTTGCAGCGTCAGGACGAGCAGACCCGGCTTGTGGAAGGAGACATCGAGCAGGCGGTAGGCAGTGGGCAGAGGGGGAAGGGGAGGGGGTGCCTCACGGGGCGGGTGCGGACTTTGAGCACGGGGGGCCGGGGTTCGGGCACCCGTGCCCAGGTAGACGGTCTGGACGTGGTGCTTGAGGTGGTCGGGTTGGTCGGTGATGGCCTTGAGCCTGACCTGACCACGCACCCCGAACGCCCCGGCGATATACCCGATGAGCAGGAGCGCATCGGGCGCGGCTCCGGCGGGGAGCGGTTGCCCGTGCTGGTGTCCGGTCGGGGACCCGGTGGATTCAGTAGATTCGGTGGATTCAGTGGTTCCCATCGGACCTACTTAATGTCAACATGGACCCGTTTATTCTGACGGGCTGCCGCGACGCCCATCACATCCCGGATGGCCCGCGCAATCCGTCCATTTCGTCCAATGACCTTCCCTCGTTCGGCGGGGTGGACGGATAGTTCGTAGGTGACAGTGAAGCGACCGACTCGTTCTTTAATCTGCACTTCATCGGTTTTATCCACCAGATTATGGGCAATGTATTCGAGCAGTTCTCTCATAATGATACTGATAGTATGGTTGTTGTGTTCCCCGCCACAGGCGAGAGGTGGAGGATAACCAGCCATCCTGACCGTCCTGACCAGTCCTGACCAGGCCCCTCATTCCCAGGGTGAGGAATGACAGGGGGATGGGCGCTATTCCTCCTCCCTCCGGGTGAAGCTTTCCACCGTCTTGCCTGTGGGGGAGTATGGTATGGATGGCTAGTTTCCAACGGCCTCGGGTTCGACAGATTCTTCTTCGGGCGAGGAGGAGGGCGAGGGAAGCGACTCCCCAGTCTCTCCATTCATCTCTTCCCGCGGGGACGTCCGAGCGTGGGCGGGTTCCCCGGTGGCTCCAGGTGCCTCCGGCTGCGGATGGGGAGCCTGGGAGGAGGCTGCTTCCTCTGGTCTCCCATTGGTCCTATCAACGCTGCCATCGGTCGTTTCGGGGAGCAGATTGCCCTCACCATCGAAGATGCCGACTTTGCGAAAGAGGTAGGAAACGGTGTCCGACGGCCTGGCCCCCACCCCCAACCAGTAGCGGGCGCGGTCGGACTTGATGTTCAGAACTTTGGGTTGCTGCACCGGGTTATAGTGCCCGATAATCTCGATAAACCGTCCATCTCGCGGCGAACGAGAGTCCGCCACCACGACTCGGTAGCTTGGCTGTTTGGTCTTGCCCGTGCGGCGAAGACGAATTTTGACCATAATGCCTGTAGACCTCCTTATGGGTGCTTCATGTGTGTTTCCAGATAGGTCGAATGTCCTGTTGCTCTTCCCAATATTCCCGATAAGCCAGCGATTTCCAACCTGTTCTCATTCCCGCCGGAGCCGACGCGACGACGTCCCCGGTCTCCTCTAGCGCAGCATCCCCATCAAGTCGCGGGGGTCTATCTGCCCCCCACCACCGCCGCCGCGCCGACCGCCTTTCTTGCCTTTGCCGCCCTTGCCGCCCTTGCCGCTGGTCATCTGCTTCATCATCCGCTGCATCTGCTGAAACTGCTTGAGCAGGGCGTTCACATCATCGAGCGAGGTGCCGCTGCCTCTGGCTATCCGTTCGCGGCGACTGCCCTTGATGATAGCGGGGTCCCGACGCTCTTTGAGCGTCATGGAGCAGACCATCGCTTCCACCCGTTTCAGGTGTTTTTCGGGCATCATCTCCGGGTCTTCTTCCATGGCCTGGACCACCTTGCCAAACCCCGGGATCATCCCCAGGATTTGTTGGAAGGGGCCGAGTTTGCGCATCTGGCGCATGGCGTTGAGAAAGTCCTCAAAGTCGAATTTGCCTTTGCGGAGCTTCTTTTCCATGGCCTTCGATTGCTCGGCGTCGTAGATCTGTTCGGCCCGTTCGATGAGCGAGAGCACGTCGCCCATCCCCAGAATGCGCGAGGCCAGCCGGTCGGGGTGAAACGGCTCAAGCGTGTTGCTGTCCACCTTTTCGCCCGTGCTGAGGAACTTGATAGGAACGCCCGTGACGGCCCGGACGGAGAGGGCGGCCCCCCCGCGGGCATCCCCGTCCATCTTGGTCATCACCAGACCCGACACGTTGATCCGCTGGTTGAAGGAGTCGGCGACCTTGACGGCTTCCTGCCCGGTCATGGCGTCAACCACGAGCAAGCGTTCGGTCGTCTGCACCGCGGCATCGATCTGGTCCAGTTCCTCCATCAACCGCTCATCTATCTGCAACCGCCCGGCGGTGTCAATGATAACGACATTGATGAGGTCCTGGTGGGCCTTTTCGATGGCGCGGCGGGCGATGTCCGGTGGGTTGGCGTCGGGTCCCTCGCTGTAGACGGGGATGCCAAGCTGTTTGCCGAGCGTTTCAAGCTGTGTGATGGCCGCGGGGCGGTAGACGTCGCAGGCCGTCAGCATCACCCGTTTGCCCTTTTGCTTGCGCAGGTAGAGGCCGAGTTTGGCGGCGAGGGTGGTTTTCCCAGTCCCTTGCAACCCGACCAGCATGATGATGGTCGGGCCGGGCTTTGCTTCGAGCAGTGGCTCGTTTTTCTCACCGAGCAGGTTGATAAGTTCCTGGTGGACGATTTTCACCACCTGCTGGCCCGGGGTGAGGCTCTTCATCACTTCTTCGCCGATGGCCTGTTCGGTGACGAGGGCGACGAAGTTTTTCACCACTTTGTAGTTGACATCCGCTTCGAGCAGGGCAATCCGCACCTGCTTCATGCCTTCGCGTACATCTTCTTCGGTGAGCACTCCTTTGCTTCCGAGCTTCTGGAAGACGGTCTGGAGCCGATCTGACAAACTTTCAAACATAACGATGCCATTCCTGCTTCTTGCACCTGTTGCCACGAGCCGCAGAGACCCGGGGGACCCTGCAAGACCACTAAGGTTCCATTATAGCACAGCTTGTCCATGCATGTCTGTCGTTGTCGTTCGTATCAGGGAGACCCTCAACTATCTCGAACCGCGCCTCAAGGTGGGCTACGTGGAGGGGGTGGGAAGGCCAGAAGGGGGTGCTTAATTTTCCTGCATCCAGCGTTCCAGGGCCGTTTCCAGCGCTTCCACCGCCTGGTCCAACGTGGGGTAGGCGTGGTCGCCTTCCCAGACTACTCCACCTTCGTCCAGCGCCCGAATAAACGAATACCCGTAGGGGTCGTAGCCTATCTCGATCCAGCCGAAATCTCTGGTCCAAAGGGCAATGTGCGGATAGGTTTGTTCAAGTAGTTCGGTCATAGATAGCTCCTCTTCTGTTTTCACGCGCTCGTGCTTTCCTGCCCTATGCAGTGGCTCAATGGGATGGCTCCTGCCCAACAACAAACGCACGCTCTTCGCTGCGCCAGATGGCCCCCTGCCCGTCCTCCACTTCTATCAGCGCGTGGTGTGTGCCCGGCACGAGCTTCCACAGGGCGCGGTAGGGGGGACGGTCGCGGGTCGCTACCACCTCCCCATCCACCACAAAGCGCACCCGGACCGTCCCCTTCTCCTCCTTCCCCTCCCTCTCTCTCTCCCCAGGGTGAGCCTCGAGTTCTAGCTGCTGTCGCTCCGGGGGCACGGCGGGGCTGACGGTGTAGAATGCGCCCGGGGCCGGGGCAATCAGAACAGGTGAGGATGGTATGGAGGGCAGTGAGGACAGAGAAGATGGCGAAGACCACGAGGGGGGAAGCGAAGCAGGGGGAGGTTCCGGGGTCTGGTCGTGGGGCGGGGAGGGGGCCGGGGTGGGGACGATGAAGCGTTCGAGCCGGGCCGCAGCGCATGCCTGGCCCGGCTGGTTGACTCTCGTTCCTTCTCCGGCTCCCCCTGCTCCTTCTGCTCCTCCTGCTCCTTCTTCGGGGCAAATGAGCGCTTCGTCAATGCCGCGGGGACGGGGAAACGGGCGCGGCGGAAGGCCACGGTGGGCGACCAGCATCACATCGTGCCAGATGGGGCCGGCCCCGCTCACCCCACTGACCGACTCCATCGGTTGGCCGTCGGCGTTGCCCACCCACACCCCCACCACCCGGTCGGGGGTGTAGCCAACCGTCCAGTTGTCGCGCCAATCGCTCGTTGTGCCGGTCTTCACGGCTGCCGGGCGGTCGATGTCCAGGACACTGTGCTCGCCAAATGCCCGCATCCGCGCATAGCGGTCCGACAGCATATCGCTGATGAGGTAGGCCACCTGTGGCGAGAGGACCGGTTCAGGCGCAGAACGGTGCCACCAACCCTGCCCCCCGGGAACGTTCCCTGCTCCTTGCTGCTCAACGGCCATGACCGTATAGGGCGTGACCCGTGAGCCGCCGTTGGCAAACGCAGCATAGGCCGCCGTGAGTTCGAGCAGGGTCACTTCCCCCCCCCCGAGCGTCAGCGCCAGACCATAGCGCCCGCTGTGGTGCTGCAAGCTCGTGATACCCAACCGCCCGGCCATGTCCAGCAGGGCTGGCACCCCGATGGAGTGCAGCACCCGCACCGCTGCAACGTTGGACGACGTGGCCAGCGCCTCGCGCAGCGACAGCACCCCGTGATAGGTGCGGTCGTAGTTCTCGGGGCGGTAGGGGCTTCCCTCGTGGGTGGGGAAGGAGGATGGAGCATCAAGAATCGTGGTGGACGGTGTCCATCCGCGCTCCAGGGCTGCCGCATAGGTGAGCGGCTTGATAGCCGAACCGGGTTGGCGTGGGGCCAGCGTCCCATTGACCTGGCCCTGGATGGCATCATCGTGAAAATCCGGGCTTCCCACCATCGCCAGCACCGCTCCGTCCGACGGGTCAAGCACCACCACCGCGCCGTTGCCGACGTGGTGGCCGGGGTCTCCACGGTGTGGGGTAGACAGCAGCGCAACCCGACGCTGAACAATGGCCTGGGCCGCGGTTTGCAGGTCCATATCAAGGGTGGTGGTGACGACCAGACCGCCGCGGGCCACGGTGTCGGGGCCGGAGGTATCGGCAAGTTGCTCAAGCACGGAGGAGACGAAGTGGGGCGCACGCATCGGCCTGGACGGTCCGTTTTCGCTGGTGGCAAACTGGAGGGGTTCATCGCGGGCCGACGCGGCCCGGTCAGGGGTGATATACCCCTCGCGGACCATCGCCGCAAGGACCTGCTGCTGGCGGTCTCTGGCGGCCTCCAGGTTCGTCAGGGGGTTGTAGTGGGAGGGAGCCTGGGGCAACCCCGCCAGCAAAGCACTTTCGGCCAGGTCCAGGTCCCCCACCGGCTTTCCAAAGAGGCGTTGAGCCGCGGCCTCCACGCCGTAGCTCATCCCTCCATAGTAAATCTGGTTGAGGTAGAGCGCCAGGATTTCGTCTTTGGAGAAGTGGGAACTGAGCTTGAGCGCCAGCACCGCTTCGCGCATCTTGCGTTCCAGGGTGCGCTGCTGCGCCATCTGCGGGTCGAGCAGGAAGGTGCGGGCAAGCTGCTGCGTGATGGTTGACCCCCCCGCGGTGATACGCCCACGGCGCAGGTTGTGCCAGGCCGCCCGCAGGATACCCCGCAGGTCCACCCCGGGGTGGTGGTAGAAACGGCTGTCTTCGATGGCAACGGTGGCCTGACGCAGCGTCAGGGGGATGGCTTCCAGCGGCAGGGGGTGCTGCTGCCCGTTCAGCGGGTCGGGAAGCTCATAGAGCACGCGCCCATTCCGGTCGAGGATGCGCGTGTTGCCGCGGGCAGCCCGGGCCCGCAGATGCCCGGGCGCAGGCAGGTCGGTGGAGACCCAGAAGTAGCCCCCTGCCAGCAGCAGCAGCACCAGCACTGCTCCCACCCCGCGCAACCCCCACCCGGCCACCCGTCGGAGGGGGCAGGAGGGGCAGGAAGAGCGGAGGCCGGGAAGCAGGCGTTTCCCCGGCGGGGGAGGTTGGGTATGGCTCCGTTTGCTCTTCATCATCTTCAATCATGGATTATACCACGCGCCTCAGCCACGCTCCCCGGCCCGCACCCCCCGTTCAAAGACCTTCGCCAGCATATCGGCAACGGTGGCCGGGTCGGGGTTGCCGGCCTTGCTCTTGTGCCCGATGTTCAGCGCGTGAATCAGCGCAAAGAAGGTGCGCATCACGATAGCCAGGTCCAGGTCCGCGGCAATCTCCCCGTGCTCGATGCTCTTCCGCCCGAGCGCCACAATCGCCGTGTCGATGCGGTCGAGCAGGCGGTATGACGCTTCGTGCTCGCAGAGAAAGGCGAAGAGTTCGGGCGTCCAGGGTCGGAGGGTCATGGTCTTGTGGTCAATCTGGCTCTGCACAATCATCTTCAGTGCCAGCACGAGCCGCTGGAGGGGCGTTTGTTCGGGCCGGGTTTCTTCGAGCACCTCCAGCACCCGCCCTAACTTGTCCATCGCGGCTGCAACAATCAGCGCGTCTTTGGTGTCAAAATAGCTGTAGAGCGTTGGTTTGGAGATGCCAACGCGGGCCGCCAGTTCGTCCATGGACATCAGGATGTGCCCCTTCTCTCCCATCAAATCCTGAGCAGCCTGGATAATTTCATCGTGGAGCATCTGGCGACGACGTTCCCGAAGCGATGGTGTAACGGTCATAGATCATCACCTTCATATAATATATAACAAGGACAGGACAGAATTGGCTTCCCCTGTTCGTCCGAAACTGGAACCAGAACGACAACCATTTGAACTTGCGAGTAAAGCAAAATTACGGTATAGTATCTCCAGTATACAGGAACACGGCGTAGACAGTCAACTTGTGCCAGCGTTTCAGCCATTCAGACCAGTCAGTTCAGACGATTGACGAGAAAAGAACCCCTCTCCCGCCGACGTGATGGACGGGTTCGATGTTTCTCCGGTCTCCGCGGGGAAGCAGGATGGGAGGGGGGTTCTTCCCGTGCCGGTCCATATGAGTGAGAACCGGGGGGGTGCTGGCGTACCGACGACCAGCGGCCTCCTGGATGGAGTCATCCAGATGAGTACCAAACCTGACCCAAAATTGAAGGGCGTCGCCATCGCCGACACCTCCATCAAGCAGCCCGTTTTTATCACGATGGTCATGCTCCTGCTCATTGTGTTGGGGCTGATGTCCTATGCCAGCATGCCCGTCAACCTCTACCCGGACTTTGAGGTACCGGTGGTGGCGGTCCAGCTTATCTACCCCGGGGCCAGCCCCGACAGCGTGACCGAGCAGGTGACAGAGCCGGTCGAAGACACCCTGATATCGATCAGCGGGGTCAAGGATATCACCTCGCAATCGTTTGAAGGGGCCAACCTCATCACCATCGAATTTGAAACGGGGGTCGATATTGACGTTGCCGAGCAAGATGTTCGCAGCAAGGTGAACGCCATCATCCCGCGCCTCCCCCGCGAGGTCGAAGACCCCCTCTTCTTCAAGTTCGACCCCGGCGAGATACCCGTCATCTCCCTGGCCATCTCCGGGACGGGGGAGCGTTCGTCCGTCGAACTGCGGCGACTCGTCGAAGATGATATCGTCCCCTTCTTGCAGCGGGTCCCCGGTGTCGGCTCGGTGACGGTCAGTGGTGGGCAGGAGCGCCAGATTAACGTCCTCCTGGACCTGGAGAAAATCCAGGCGCGGCGTATCCCACCTTCACTCATTACCCGGGCAATTGAGCAGGCCAATGTCAATCTGGGATTGGGGAGCCTCGAAGCCGGGTCGCAGGAAATCAGCCTGCGGGCCCCGAGCATGATCCAGTCCCCCCAGGATATTGCCAATATCCAGATAACAGGCACCTCCTACCGCATTGGCGATGTGGCTACTGTGGAAGATGGCATTGCCGAAATCCAGACCTATGCCCGCATCAATGGCGAGGAGGTGATACGGGTCAGCATCATCAAGCGCCCGGATGCCAACGTCGTTGACGTGGCCCACCAGATACGGGAGGAACTGGGAGAGATTTTCAGCCAGTATCCTGACGTGCAATACACCATCCCCCTGGATACCTCTACGTTTGTCGAGGAGTCCGTCCACGGGGCTATCGAAGAACTCATTGTCGCCTCGCTCGCGGCCATGATCATCGTCTTCGTCTTCTTCCGCAACCTGCGCAACACCCTAGTGACGATTATCGGTCTGCCGGTCATCCTGATAGCCACCTTTGCTGCCATCACCCTGTTTGGCCTGACCATCAACGTCATCACCCTGATGGGGTTGTCGCTCTCGGTGGGGTTGGTGATTGACGACGCCATCGTGGTGCGGGAGAATATTTTCCGCCACACCGAAATGGGCAAGCCACCGATTATCGCCTCCAGCCAGGGAACCGCCGAAGTCTCGCTTTCGGTGGTGGCGATGACCCTGACGATTATTGCCGTCTTCGTCCCCGTGACCTTCACCACGGGGGTCCCGGGCGTCATCTTCAAGTCATTTGGTATCACCGTGGCCTGCGCCATGGCCATCTCACTCTTCGAGGCGTTTACGCTGGCTCCCATGACCTCGGCGCACCTGTTCAAAGAAGATGCAAAGCAGCGGGAACGGAGGGAGCGCAAAGAGCGGGAAGCCCAGGAACGACAACGGGCCATGATGCAGGACGGGACGAGCGAACCCGCGGAGGACGAATCGAGCAACGAACACGTGGACCTCACGGAACTCGAAAGCGAGCACGTGGACTGGATGGGGCGGGTCTACGGCTTCTTGCTGCGCTGGAGCCTGCGCTTCCGGTGGGCGGTCCTCCTTATCGCCGTCGCTATCTTCATTGCCAGTTTCTATGTCGCCACAGGCCTTCAGTTTGCCTTCTTCCCCGAATCCGATCAGGGAGAATTCTATGTCGGCTTTGAGCTTCAGCCCGGTGCTCCCCTGGAGGAGACCAACAAGCTGGCTCTTGAGACTGAAGCCATTCTGATGCAAGACCCGATGATTGACATGGTCCTTTCCACGGTCGGCGGTGGCGGGAGTTCCGGGTTTGGCGGTGGCGGCGGCGGGTCATCCGAACGCGCCGAAATCTTTGTGAAGCTGAAAGAGGACCACCCGCCGACCAGAGAGGTGATGAAACGGCTGCGCTCTGAGCTGTCGTTCCTGCCCAAATTAGCCCTGGGGGTGGAGGCGATGGGAGGGAATGGTTCCAACGTAACCGGGCGAGATGTCCAGCTTGAAATCAATACCAACCGGCCGGTCGAAGAACTGATCCCCTTCTTGCTCCAGCTACAGGAAGGAGCTTCGCAGATTGAAGGGATTGTCGATGTGGGTACGTCCTACACGCCGGGCCGGCCCGAACTCAAGATCCTGGCCGACCCTGCCCGCATTGGCGACCTGGGAATTACCAACGACGATATTGCCGCCTCGGTGCGCACGCTCATCAACGGGAGCAAGGCCGGGGTCTTTCGCAAGGATGGCGAAGATGTGGATATTCAGGTTCGGCTTCAGCCCGGCGACCGCGCCAGTGTCGAAAACATTCGCAACATCAGCGTGCCCACCCTCAGCGGCAACCGGCCCATCGGCTCGATTGTCGAAGTCGAGCTTGCGGCCGGTCCGAGCACCATTCGCCGTCAGAACCGCGTCAACCAGATTATTGTCGGAGCCAACGTCGTAGACCGCAACGTCAACGAGGTTATCCAGGAGATGATGACAAAGCTGGAGCACCTTGAGGTCCCGCAGGGGGTGGAAATCGGCTTTGGTGGGGACACCGAAGACCAGACCGAAGGGTTCGCCACCATGCTCATTGCCATGGGCTTGTCTATCCTCTTTGTCTATATGGTGCTGGCCTCGGAATTCGGGTCGTTCTTCCAACCCATCGTCATCATGCTGGCGATGCCCTTCAGCTTTCTGGGGTCGTTCCTGGCGCTGCGCATGGTTGGCTTTGCCCTGGACATCATCAGTATGATCGGTCTGGTGATGCTGATGGGTCTGGTGGTCAAAAACTCCATTCTGCTGGTCGATTTTACCAACCGGCTGCGGCAGGCAGGGCTGAACAAGCACGACGCTCTGGAAAAGGCCGGAATGGTGCGGCTCCGCCCCATTCTGATGACCTCGATGGCGCTCATTGCCGGGGCGCTGCCGGTCGCCATCGGGTTGGGCGAAGGGGCCGAAATCCGCCAGGGACTTTCCATCGTGGTCATCGGTGGGATGATTACCTCGACCCTGCTGACCCTGCTGGTCGTCCCAACGGCCTACAGTATCCTGGAAGGCATCGTAGACCTGTCGGGACGGTTCTTCCGCGGCATATCCGGTGGCATCGGATGGGTGTTCCGAAGAGGGACGCCCGAGTCCCGGGCGTCTCGGGATGGAGCCAGAGATACCGAGCTTCAGCCCGCTCCCGCTTCCCACACCTCCCCGATGGCTCAGGAGGATGGGGTCCGAGCAGGGGACGGGAAAGCGGCCAGCACGGGCGAGGGGGCAACGGTCGCCTATGCCACCACCGGCAGTGGAGAGGAACCACGAGAGAGCTTTTCGACCTCGAACCGGAAGCCATCTCGGTAGAGCAGGAATCGAAACGTCCAATCAATCAGAACGAAACCATGACATGGACATGGACATGAGGGGATGCAAAAGCAAGGAGCAAGGAGTAAGGTGCTATGAAACGCAACATCGTGGCTATCAGCATGATGATCGGGTTGCTGGTGGTGATTCTGGTGGCGTGCGGAGAGGGAACGGGAGCGGGAACGGGGGATGAGCCACCGCAGGGGCAGCAGCAACCCACCGGCCAGACCGGGGGGACACCTGCCAGTGGCGCTGCGGCCCCCACCCCCATCCCTACGGTGAACATCGCGGACGTCTTTGGGCAGGGCAGCAACGGAGACACGCCCCTGGTTGAGTTGTCGGGAGGGGTGAGCGGTATTGGCGAAGTCGAAGCCGCCCGGGATGCCGACCTGGTCTTTACCGTTGATGGAACCATTGAAGAGGTCTATGTCGAAGAGGGCGACGAGGTCCGAGAAGACCAGATGCTTGCCATTCTGGACGTGCGCCGATTTGACCACCAGGTCACGCGGGCCGAAGCTGCCCTGGTCATTGCGAAGGCCAACCAGAGCGCCCTGTTTGAGGAGCCGCGCGAGGCCGATGTTGCCGCCGCCGAAGCCCAGATACGCCAGGCCGAAGCTTCGCTGATGCTGGCCCAGGCGCAGAAGTCGGCCCTGTTCGAAGCGCCGCGGGCCGCCGATATCGAAGCCGCCAACGCCCAGATACGCCAGGCCGAAGCTTCGCTGGCCTACCTGACCAGTATGCCCGATGAGATAGATGTCCGTGCGGCCCGGGCCGCCCTGGACCTGGCGAATGTCAACTTGCAGGCCACGCGGGACCAGCTCTCGCATGCCAAAACCCAGGCAGAGTTTCAGGTCAAGCAGGCTGCTTACCAACTCACCCAGGCGCAGTGGAACTATGCGCTGGCTCAGCGGTACTGGGAGCACGCCGAAGATGAAGGCACCGACCCGCTCAGACCCGAGACGATCAATGCGATGACCGGGCAGGCATCGGACAACGACCTGAGCGGGGGACAGGAAGCGCAGTACCGGGCGCAATATGAACAGGCCAAAGCTGCCATGGAGCAGGCAGAGGAAGCCGTCCAACTGGCCATTACCGCCTCGGAGGGGGCCCGCAAGAGCGAAGTCACCGGTGTGCAGGCCGGCGAGCAGCGGGTGGTGCAGGCCCAGATTTCCCTGGAACAGGTGCTCGACCAGCCCAACGAACACCAGGTTGCCCAGGCCCGGGCGGGGTTGGACCTGGCCATTGCCAACCGGTCCCGCCTCAACCCCGACCCGACCGGGGCGCAGATTGCCCAGACTGACGCCGGCATTGCCCAGGCGCAGGCGGGGTTGGACCTGGCCATTGCCAATCGGCAGCGGCTCAACCCCGACCCCCAGGAGTCGCAGCAGCTTCGGGCCGAAGCCCAGATTATCGACGTGGACTCAGCGCTCGAACTGGCCAAACTCAATCGCGAATATGCCGAACTGCGGGCCCCCTTCGATGGGACCATTGCCGAAATCAACATCGACCCGGGCGACCCGTCGATGACCGTGCGGGATGCCGCCATCAAAATCGTGGATGTCAGCGACCTGTATGTGAGCGTTGACATCAGCGATGTGGATATCTCAAAGGTGAGCCTGTACCAACCTGCGTCGGTCTATGCCGATGCCCTCCCCGGCCAACTCTTCACGGGCAAGGTGAGCTACATTGCGCCCACGGCAAAAATTGAGGGCAATATCCGCACCTACGAAGTGAAAATCACCCTGGACGAGATGACCGGACTCAGGCCGGGCATGTCAACCCGCGTGGAGATTGATACGGAAGAGTGAGCGAGCACGATGTCCATGCCTGCTATGCCTGCCATACCTGCCCTGTCCCCTGCGGCATTCTTGACTACCACCCTGCGGGAAGCCCCGTGGGGTGGGGCTGTTACCCGCATCCTGGC
>DAOTUF010000078.1:0-3912 GCA_034437495.1 Chloroflexaceae bacterium
GTATGATTGCCCGACTTCCCAGGTCATACAGCTTTCGACAAACGCGGCAAACAGCGCATGCCACCGTGGGTCGGCTCCGCTGGAGAGCGACTCCGGGTGGCACTGGAGGCCAATCAGGAAGCTGCGGCCCGTTCCTTCGACCGCTTCGATGACCCGGTCGGGGGCCATCCCCACCACCCGCAGCCCGGGCGCAAGCCGCTTGATGGCCTGGTGGTGCAGGGAGTTGACCGTCAGGGTGCTGGTTTCGAGCACATAGGCAAGCTGCGACTCCGGCTCAAGGTGCAGTTCGTGGGCGCGGGAGGTCCAGTCTTCGATGCTCACGGCAATGGCATGCTTCGATGAGGCATCGTGGTCAATGGTCGTGGGGAACTGCGCGGGGAGGTCCTGGTAGAGCGTTCCGCCAAGCGCCACGTTGAGCACCTGGAGACCGCGGCAGATAGCGAGCACCGGTTTGCCATCCGCCACGGCCCGGCGGGTCAGGGCAAGCTCGACCCGGTCTTGCAGGGGGTCCACCTCGTCAAGCTGGTCGTGGGGTTTTTCTCCGTAGTGCGCCGGGTCGAGGTCCTTGCCTCCTGCCAGCAGCAACCCCTCTATCTGTTCGTAGAAGTCGTTCAGCAGGTCTTCTTGCTCTAGCAGGGGGATGAGGAGGGGAAGCCCCCCGGCGCTGACCACGGCTTCGAGGTAGCTGAGGCGGTGGCCATGGAGCGGAGGCCACCACTCCCGGTCGCGGACGGTCTCGCACGGTATCCCAATCCGCGGTTTCATCAGTAGGCTCCCTGCCCGCGAAACACTACTAGCACCGTCTTGAAGAGGATAACCAGGTCGAGCCAGAAGGAATAGTTCTGGATGTAGTACAGGTCTTCTTCGGTGTGGAGGTGCATGGGCTTGTCACTGCGGCCATTCACCTGCCACCAGCCGGTCATGCCCGGCGGAACGCGAAAGCGCTGCCACTGCCAGGGTTCGTAGGCTTCGGCCACGTAGGGCATCTCCGGGCGCGGCCCGACGAGGCTCATTTCGCCTCGGAGCACGTTGAAGAGTTGGGGCAGTTCGTCCAGGCTTGAGCGGCGCAGCCAGTGGCCCGGGCGGGTCACACGGGGGTCGTCTTTGCGCTTGTAGAGCACCCGACCGTCGGTGTCGCGCTGGATGACCTCCTTCCAGCGGCGGTCCGCGTCCTGGTACATACTCCGAAACTTGATCATCTTGAAGCGGCGACCGTTCTCGCCTACCCGCTCCTGGATGAAGAAGACCGGCCCGGGGGATTCGAGTTTGATGATCAGGGCGATGGTCAGCATCACAGGGGAGAGGAGCAGGAGCAAGATACCGCTGGCCACCGTGTCAAAGAGCCGCTTGAACATCCGCTGCGAGTCGTTGAGGGCCGATTCGCGCAGGCTGATGAGGGGGATTCCGCCGAGCGACTGGACGGCGGTGCGGGCAAAGGCCAGGTCGAGCACGCCAGGCACCAGGTGGACCATTACGGGGTGCTGCTGAAGCTGGAGCGACAGGCGGGCGATACGGGCGTGCTGCTCCGACGGCAGCGTAAACACGACCTCTTCGATGTTTCGTTCCAGCACCAGATGAACGGTGTCATCAATGGGTCCCAGGTAGGGGAGGAGCGAGTCGGAGGAGGGGGTATCGCTGGTGTACCCTACGATGCGAACCCCGGCCCACGGACGGCTGGCCAATTCGCGGACCAGATGCTCCGCGGTTTCCCCTCCGCCCACCATCAATACCTCGCGCTCCCATCCGTTGCGGTGGCGCAGGGAGATGTAGGTTCGCATCAGCAGGTGAAACATCAGGAGCGCGACGAGGTTCAGGGCGACAAAATAGAGAAACTGGAGGCGCGACATGTCGCGGAAGGTGAGGTAGAGCAAGCCGGCGAAGGTGAGCGAGGCCAACCCCACCCCCGCCACCAACCGCCCGATGGCCTCCATCAGGCTCCGCGAGAAGATGGCTCGCTGCGGGGTGAGCAGAAGAAACACGATGGTCCAGATGAGCCAGACAGCGAGATAGAGTTCCCAGGGGAGACGGACCTGCTGCCATCCAATGGTTTTGCCGACATCTACCCCCAGGCGAAACCGCGACGAGAGGTGGAGACAGATGACCGTGACAATCAAGTCTCCCACCAGCATACTGCCTGCAAGTCGTTGCCCAAGACGCTCAAGCATGCTCTTGTATTACCTGCTGTTGTGTGACCTTCGTGACCCGTGAGTGGTCGTGTGATACCGGTGACGAGGGACGAACTTTCGTCCTGCCTGCTTAGAACTATACCACATCAGGCCACTGGTGTGAATAGCGCTCTGTCCTCTCCGCTGCTGCGGCCTGGCAACCATCTGCGCAGCGGAGCCTGTCCCGCTTCTCCCGCTTCTCTTTCCTCGCTCCTCTCTATCCATATGTCTCTGTGTCTGACCAGACCAGTTCAGCGTGGGCAATCGAGACGGTATCGCCCTCCTGGACGCCGGCATCTATCAGGGCATGGCTGATGCCGCTGGCAGCAAGGACCCGCTGGATACGGTCGAGGGACTCCGGCTGGTCGAAGTTGGTCATCCGAATGAGTTGTTCAATCTTGCCCCCTCGGACGCGCCACTTCTCGCCTTCCCGCTCGATGGTGAAGAGGTTCGGGTCTATCTCCGGACGCGGCCAGGTGAGGGGCGGGGTGTCGGGGGGAACCGGTTCCCGAAGAGGGCGGGGCAGGTCATTCAACTGCCGTGCAACGAAGGTCAGCAGAGGGTCAATGCCCTGATGGGTCGCTGCGGCGAGGGGGAAGATATGGTCTCGGGGGACGGGCAGGTTTTGCAAGAGACGGTCCAGGTTTTCTTGCGCGGTGGGGAGGTCCAGCTTGTTCAGGACTACGACCTGGGGGCGGTGGGCAAGGTCCGGATGGTACGACTGAAGTTCGTGGTTTATCTGGTGGAAATCCTGAAGGGGGTCGCGTCCGTCCACTCCTGCGGCGTCAACCACATGCAGCAGCAGGCGGGTCCGTTCGATATGGCGCAGGAAGTCGAACCCCAACCCGATGCCCTGGTGGGCGTTCTCAATCAGCCCTGGAATGTCGGCAACGACAAACCGTTCAAAGCCAATGTCCACCACTCCCAGGTTGGGTTGGAGCGTGGTAAAGGGGTAGGAGGCTATTTTGGGACGGGCCGCGCTGACTACAGAAAGCAGGGTGCTCTTGCCAGCATTGGGAAAGCCGACTAGCCCGACATCGGCGATGAGTTTGAGTTCCAGTTCGAGGGTCAGTTCCTCGCCTGGTTCGCCCAGTTCGGCAATGCGGGGGGCCTGGCGGGAGGAGGTGGTGAAGTGGACATTGCCCAGTCCTCCCTTCCCCCCCCGGGCGACCAACAACCGTTGACCGGGGCGTTCCAGGTCTATGGCGTAGGATTCGCCTTCTATCTCGGCCCGTACGAGCGTGCCGGGCGGGACGGCGATTTCGAGGTCGCGTCCGCTGCGTCCCCGTTTTCGGTTTTTGCTTCCGTGACCACCGTTTTCTGCGGCAAAGCGGGATTCGTAACAGAAGGGGAGGAGCGAATGGACTCCGCTATCGGCAATGAGGTAGGCGTGCCCTCCCCGTCCCCCATCACCACCGTCAGGTCCTCCGTGGGGAACAAACTTCTCTCGGCGGAAGGTCGCTGCTCCATTCCCCCCCATCCCCGATTTGACGACAATCGTGGCCTGGTCGATCATTTCACCAGCCATCCGGTACGCTCACTTTCTTTGCTGGTTGCTCCTTATTCCGGGTGAGTCTTCAGCAATACTTCGACTGCTGCTATCAGAGCAGAAATTGAGCTTTCATAGAAATGGCAGCGCAGGAAACCACCTGCTTGAGCGGGTGGAGGAAGCGCTGCCGTCCTCCTTTCTGTTCTCCAAACGTTCCACCATGTCGTCCTGTGCTGGTTTTTCGCCTTACGACAGGAA
>DAOTUF010000079.1:0-3016 GCA_034437495.1 Chloroflexaceae bacterium
GCGGTGTTGCCTTGTTGAAACGACCCTCCGCGAGGGCGAACAGTTTTTCAGTGCCCACTTCACCAGTGACCAGCGGAAGATGATAGCGCAAGCGCTGGATGCGTTTGGCGTCGAATATCTGGAGCTTACGTCGCCCGCGGCATCTCCCCAGAGCGCCCGCGACCTGGCGATGATAGCCAGCCTCGGGCTGCGGTCCCGCGTGCTGACCCACACCCGCTGCCACCTTGACGATGTTCGGATGGCGGTTGAGCACGGGGCGCAGGGGGTCAATGTCCTTTTTGCGACTTCGGAACAACTCCGTCAGGTGAGCCATGGGCGCACCCTGGATGAGATTATTGCGCACGCCGAGCAGGTTATCCGCTTTTTGCAGCAATACCCGGTCGAGATACGGTTCTCGTGCGAAGATGCCTTTCGGACCCCCCTGGAAGACCTGCTGCGGGTCTACCGGCCCATCGCCGCCACGGGCATTCACCGTATCGGTCTGGCCGACACGGTGGGGATAGCCACGCCGAGCCAGGTGCGGGAGGTCGTGGGGGCGGTGCGGGCCGAAGTCTCGTGCGATATCGAGTTTCACGGGCACAATGACACCGGCTGCGCCATTGCCAATGCCTTCTGTGCGCTTCAGTCCGGGGCAACGCACATTGACGTGACCGTGCTCGGGATTGGCGAGCGCAACGGGATTACGCCGCTCGGGGGGTTCATTGCGCGTCTGGCCTCGCTCGATATGCGGTTGGTCGAGCGCTACAATCTGGCGATGCTCCACGAACTGGACCAGATGATTGCGGACATGGTGGGCATTCAGATACCGTTCAACAACTACATTACCGGGGCGACCGCCTTCACCCACAAAGCCGGGATGCACACCAAAGCGGTGCTGGCCGACCCGCGGAGCTACGAGGTGCTGGACCCGACGCGGTTCGGGCGCACGCGCACCGTGGCAACGGTGCATCGCCTGACGGGGTGGCACGCCGTGGCCGAGCGGGCCCGCGAGTTGGGGATTGTGTTGAGTGAGGCCCAGGCACGGGCCGCGGCTGCCCGCCTCAAGGCGATGGCCGACGAGCGCCCGCTGAGTCCTGGGGACCTGGACGACCTGTTATATGAATATACCGAATAATGTGAGGGAGCTATGGCGTTGACACTCGCTGAGCAGATACTCAGCCACGCCGCCGGGCAAACGGTGCGGGCGGGTGAGGTGGTAACGGTGCGGGTTGACCTGGCGATGATGCACGACAGCCTGTCGCCCGGCATTATCAAGGTGCTGCACGATGAACTGGGAGCCGAACGGGTCTGGGACCGGGAGCGTGTGGCCGTGGTGATAGACCACGTGGCCCCCGCCTCAAACGTCCAGACCGCCGGGCACCAGCAGACCGTGCGCCAGTGGGTGCGCGAGCAGGGTATCACCCACTTTTTCGATGTGGGGCGCGGCATCTCCCACCAGGTGCTCGTTGAAGAGGGGTTGGCGCAGCCGGGCATGGTGATTACGGGCAGCGACAGCCACAGCACGGCCTACGGGTGTGTGGGGGCATTTGGCACGGGGATGGGCACGACGGATATTGCCCTGGTGGTGGCGACGGGGAAAACGTGGATGCGCGTACCGGAAACGGTGCTCGTGCGGGCCCGCGGACGGTTTTCTCCGGGGGTCAGCGCCAAGGACCTGGCCCTGAAGGTGGCGCGACAGATACGAGCAGAGGGGGCGACCTACGCGGCGGTGGAGTGGCACGGGGTGGACTTTCTGAGCCTGGGCGACCGGATGGCGCTGGCGACCCTCTCGATTGAGGTCGGGGGCAAAGCGGGGCTGATACCCCCGACCGGTTCGGCTGTAGCAGGGCTGCACATTCCCGACTGGCTCGGGGTGCGGGAGGGAGCGTCATACCAGCAGGTGGTAGACGTGGACCTGGAGACGCTGGAGCCACAGGTGAGCCGACCGCACTACGTGGACAACGTGGTGGACGTCTCGGAGGTCGGGCGGGTGGCGGTAGACGTGGTGTACCTGGGGACCTGCACCAACGGGCGCTACGAAGACATTGCCTCGGCTGCCCGCGTTCTCCAGGGGCGCAGACTGGCCCGCGGCATGCGGATGATTGTGGTGCCTGCCAGCAGCGAGGCATTGCAGCGGGCCATTGCCGATGGGTCGTTGAGCATTTTGCTGGCCGCCGGAGCCACCATCGGGACGCCGGGGTGTGGCGCATGCATCGGGCGGCATATGGGCGTGCTGGCCCCGGGCGAGGTCTGTGTGTTCACGGGCAACCGCAACTTCCGCGGGCGGATGGGCAGTCCCGACGCGGACATCTACCTGGCCTCGCCCGAGGTGGCGGCGGCAACCGCGCTGACGGGGTTCATCACGCACCCGCGGGACGTGATGGAATAGGCAGGCAGAGCAGGCAAGAGAGTCAGGAGCAGAGAGGGAAAACCAATGGCGCGAGTCTGGATATTTGGCAATGATGTGAACACCGACCAGATTGTCCCCGGTCGCTATGCCCCGTATATGCTGAAGAGTGAAGCTGAACTGGCGAAATACCCCTTTGTCGAGGCGCGACCGGACTTTGCCCCCAATGTGCAGCCGGGGGATGTGCTGGTCGCCGGGAGCAACTTTGGCTGCGGCAGTTCGCGGGAATACGCGCCGCTGGCGCTGAAGATGGTGCAGGTGGGGGCTATCATTGCTCCGTTGTTTGCGCGTATCTTCTTCCGCAACGCGCTCAACCTGGGTATCCCGTGTTTCACGGCAGACCTGACCGGGACGCTGCACGATGGGCAGCAGGTTGAGCTAGACCTGGAGCGGTGTGTTCTGACCACCGCGGATGGTTCCCGCCTGGAGCTGCCCCCGCCTTCGTCGTTCCAGCGCGAGGTGTGGGCAACAGGAGGGATTGTGCCCTACTACCGGAGGTATGGGCGGTTTCCAGGGGAGTCAGCTACCCACCGCTAAAGCGGGTGGGCTTGTCCCTGGCGCGACGGCAACGCCGTCTCCGAGACAATAGGCGGGCTGACAGCCGCCCTGAATGGGTCTGTCCGACAGGAC
>DAOTUF010000080.1:0-7890 GCA_034437495.1 Chloroflexaceae bacterium
GAAGGACATGCGGAGCATCACAAAGGAAGACCTGATGCAGCGGGGCAAAGAACTACCCCGGATGATTCTCCCGCTCATCACCGAAGACGAGTTTGAAGAACTCTTGGGTGATACTCCCTATATGCAGTATCAGCGGGAGAAGGCCCGCGAAGAAGGGATCGTGCAGGGGATAGCGCAGGGCATCGAACGCGGGGTGGCGCAGGGCATCGAGCGCGGGATGGCGCAGGGCATCGAGCAGGGGCACCTGGCCACCCGTCGGCGAGTCATTGTCGAAACCCTCGTGGCCCGGTTCGGGATGGATGACCAGGCAATTGCTCGCCTGGAATCCCGTCTGGCAACCATCACAGATGAACACCATCTGCGCACCCTGTTCGACCTGGCGTTGCGCACCGAGAGTGTTGCGGCCTTTGACGTTGCTTTGCAATGATGGGCAATGAAGGAGCAGAAGGAGAGGAAGGAGAGATAAAACCATGAAAGTCAAAACGCTGCTGTTTATCCTGGGGGTGCTGGTCATTGTTCCCCCTTCGCTGGTGCTGGCCTACGGGTTTCACTCAGCGGTCGGGTTGGTCACTATCGTCTTCTGGTGGGCGCTCCTGACGTGGCTGGCCCGTCGCCTGGGCATCGTGCAGCCGTGTGGCCACGGGGCATGCAGCACCCATACCCGACCGACCAGCGAGAGAACGGAAGAGCAACCCGTTTCCGAGGCGAAATAATCTCGCGCTGAACCTGCTTCCTGCTTGCCTGTCACAGAAAGGCTGGTAAACCTATGCACTTGTCCTGGCAGAGGATGATGGGAGCGTGTGTGGTCGTCGTGGCCGTCGTGGTGAGCCTTCTGCTCGCTCCACTGCGGCCCGCCAGTGCCCAGGGAGCACCGGAGATCTCGCAGGTCCGCACCCAGATAACCGTCCGCGAGGATGGAACCTACGATATCACCTACCGCCTGACCTTCCTCGAAACCGATTCCCGCGACCGTATCACCACGCTCGGCCCGCTCGACCCCGGCCATACCATCATTGACGCCCGCCTCGAATATGACGACACGCGACGCTCGCTGGACCTGCGCTCTCTCGGAGACAATCAGTACCGCGTGCCCTTCGGGATGACCACGCAGCGCGGGGAGGAGTATACCCTTCAGGTTCGGTATACCACAGCCAGTGGCCTGGCCACAACGACCTATGAGGGGGAAGACTACTACGTGGTGGGGTGGGGGGCCATTCAGTGGAACCTGCCCATCGAGGAGCAGATTGTGACCTTCATCCTGCCCATCGAACTGCCCCCCGACATCACCGAAGAGGAGCAGGTCACGGACGAGGTGGTGGACGAGTCGGGCATTATCATTGAGCCGGAGGTCGTCGCCCGCTTTGACACCTGGGCCTACTACCCGACCGTCGATGAGACGACCGGCGCGTCCTGGCTGTCGGTCTACGCTGCCAGAGAAGACCTGTCCCCCCAGGAGTCGTTTGAACTCTCGCTCTACGTACCAGAGCGCTATTTCTCCGTGGTTCCCTCCGTCCCCACGAAGGGGCAAGCTGCTCCCCCCGCTCCCACGACCGGGCGTGGCGAAACAACCGGCCTTTCGGCTGGATGGGGCTTTGCCATCCTGGGCGCGTGTGTGGGCGTCCCGGCGCTCGTCGTGGTGGGCATGATTCTCTTCATCGTGCGTCGGTTTACCAAAGCCAAAGCAACCGCGTTCAAAGACCGCTACGAAGCGCCTGAAATTGTGGTGGAGACCTTTGAGCAACCCGGCCTCGTGCCCGACCTGAGCGCCATCGAAGCCGCGTTGCTGATTGGCGACACGGCGAAGGCGCTCACCCTGCTGATTATGATATTGACACGCAAAGGGGCCGTCACCGTGGTCAACCATCGCCCTCTTCAGTTGGAGTTGACCAACCCCGACGCCGCCACCGAAGACTACGAAAAAGCCCTCATCGCCGGGGTGCAGGACGACGGCACCCTCTCGAAGGAGACGATAGACCGCGTGATGCACCGCCTTTCGGCGCGGCTCCAAACCAGGATGTGGAACGCCGACCCGAAGGCGACCCGCGAACGGTACCAGCAGCGGGCCGAAGAAGCGTGGACAACGTACCACACCTCCCCCCCCTCCAGCAGCAGGCGCACCCGCTGGCGTGACGATGACCTGGACTGGATGCTCCTGTCGCAGGAATACCGCCGCGCTGCTCCTGACCCGGCGGTGGGCCGGGCCAGCGGAGCCGGCGGAGCCGCGGGGGTTTCCGCCCCGGAGATGCTGGAGGCGGTGCGCCGTTCGCCCGTCGTCACTGCCGCAGACCAGGCCGCCACCCTGATGGAAGGGGTGGCCGGGAGTGTGGCCGAAACAGTTGAGGGGATGGCCGCCTCAACCGCCAGCGCCGTCGAACGGATGCTCGGTACCCAGGGAGCCGTCTACGATGCCTGCCACAGCGCGTGCCACTCGGCGTGCCACAGCGCGTGCGTCCACGATGCGTGCCATTCGGCGTGCGTCTCCCACTCGGCCTGCCATTCGGCGTGCCACAGCGCGTGCGTGAGCAGCTTCTAGCTTCTAGCAGAGGGGAGATTGACCCTTGACCGCACCGATGGCCTGTGAGTATGAGCAGCTTCAACGGACCGCGTCATCGCTGGTGGCGAGCACCCGCGAGTTCCTGTTCATCCGGCCCGAAGATAACCTGCTCATCATTCGCCCCAACCGGATGAACTTTCTCAACCCCACGGCGACGGCTATGCTCCACACGCTCTACAGCCAGGAGGTGGTCAGCGTGGCCGCGGTCATTGACCACATCACCGCCCACTACCACATCCCCCGCGAGCAGGCCGCCAGCGACCTGGACCGGCTGCTCCACAGCCTCTCGCTGCTGCTCCGCGATGGCTCAAGCTCACCCCCGGCCCCGCTCGTCCGCACAGCCCCCTTTGGCACCCACCAGTATCGCTACCCGGTGCTCTCGGAGATAGCCCTGACCTACGGCTGTCAACTGCGGTGTCGGTTTTGCTACGCCAGTGCGCCGACCCGCCGCCGTACCTTCCAACAGATGACCACCGAACAGGTGAAGACCGTCATTGATGCCATTGTGGACCAGGCAAAAGTTCCGACCATCTCGTTCACCGGCGGAGAGCCGACCACGCGCAAAGACCTGCCGGAGTTTATCGCCCACGCGAAAGCGCGGGGAATGCGTGTCAACCTGATTACCAACGGCCTGCGCTGCGCCCGCCCGGCCTTCGCGGAGAAACTGGCCGCGGCTGGCCTCGACTCGGCCCAGGTGAGCCTGGAGGCTGGCGACGCCGCCACCCACGACGCGGTGGTGCAGCGTCCGGGCGCGTTCGAGCGCACCCTCGAAGGGGTGCGGACCCTGAAGGCCGCGGGCATCCACACCCACACCAACACCACGGTCAATATGGACAATGTTGCTTCGCTGCCCGCATTGATAGACCTGCTGGCCGAGATGGGGCAAGAGTACCTTTCCATGAACATGGTCATCCGCACGGGGGATGCCGTGGGCAAGCAAGAGATTGACTATGCCGCGATTGGCGATATTATTCTGCGGCTGAAGGACCACGCCGAAGCACGGGGGATGCGCTTTGTCTGGTATTCGCCGGTGCCCTACTGCCTGTTCAACCCCATCGCCCACAGCCTGGGGGGGCAGTCCTGCGCCGCTGCCGATGGCTTGCTCTCCATTGCTCCCGATGGGCAGGTGCTCCCCTGTTCCAGCTTCGAACAGGGCATCGGGAACCTGCTGCACCAGGATTTCCAGACCATCTGGAACAGTCCGGCGGCTCGCTACTGGCACGACAAGCACTTTCTCCCGCCCGGCTGCAAAGGCTGCGAGTTGGAGCAGCTTTGTCACGGGGCATGCCCGCTCTACTGGGACGAGCAGGGGTCGTTTGAGGCTATCCGTGCCCACACCCGCCGCGTGTGGCCGTGGGAGATGCTGCTTTGGCGGACCAGGCGGGCGCTGTTCGGGCGCGTCAAAGGTGTTGGGATGAGGTGAGGAGACGAGGGGAGGGGAAAGGAGAGGGGGAGAGGTATGAGCCAGAAAGCATTTTCGCAGCAGGATTTCTACACGTTTCTGACGGACACCACGCGCCGCATTGAGCAGGTGCGAGACGAGCTTGACGAGATTCAGGCCGGGTTCACCACCAGCTATGCCGAGTTTCGGGCAGAGCACGATGCCACCCTGTCCCGCCTGACGAACCTCGTGCTTGAGCGTCTGGAAGGCCACCAGAATGGGGTGCTCAACCCGGTCTTGCATCAGAAGATAGACCAGCGCTTCGAGCAGGAACGCAAGGCGGCCAGACAGCGACGGGAAGAACTGCGCACGCTCATCCCGCAGCGCGAAGCGGAGCTTGACCGCACCCTGGAGATGGCGCGGGAGCAGGAACGGGAACTGCGCCGCCAGAACCCGGTGTTTGACCAGCGCGAAGAGAAGCTCAAAGCAGAAATCGACGGGCTGCGGGAAGAGATACAGAAGCTCGACAGGCGCTTGAAGAGCCTGAACCGGGGGTGCCTGGGCTTTTTGCTCAATTTTCAGAAGATAGACCGCGTGGACCGCCAGCGTCAACAGCGTATCGGGCGGGTGCGGTCGCACCAGGAATCTTTATATGGGGTGCGTGTCGAGTGGCAGCAGTTCAAGAAGAGCGCCAGCGAGGAACAAACCCGGCTCCAGCAGACGTGGACCGAGCAAAACCTGGCCCTGGCGCACCTCCGCTCCGAACTGGAACACCTGGAAGAGGATGCGCGGCTGGAAGAACTGGCCCGCAAGCGGGCCGTCTTCAAAGAACTGGATGGGCTGAAATCCCCCGACCTGTGCGAGCAGAGCCAGCTCGAAGCGGACCTGCGGCAGATGCTCGTGCTCAACCACCAGACCGACAACTACCACGAGGGGTTGGCCCGCGTGGCCGGGCTGATAGCCCTGCTGGACAGTCTGCAACAGGGCATGAAGCTCTTCAGCCAGAGCGTGCGGTCGGTCATCGACCAGCAGCGCCAGCACAGCGCCCACCTGCCCCCGCTGACCATCGCGCTCCCGGCGTGGGTGGTGGAGTTTCACCGGCTCTGGGAGCCGCTGCGCCAGCAAGTGCGCGACGAGGCGCATCTTGGCAAGGTGCCGCTGGAGTTTGTGGATACCGTCCGTCCGACCATGGAAAAAACCCTGACCGAACCGACCATCGAGCGGATGTTCAATGAACTGGGCGATGCGTTGAACGCAGCAACCCGGGCCTGGGGATAGGGAGAGAACGGAGGAGAGAGGGAGAGAAAGGGAGAAGGGGCAGAAGATGAAACGAATCGGGGCTATCCTGGCCATCGTTGTCGGGGTGCTGGTGCTGGTATTGGGGCTTATCTTCCTCATTGCGGCCATTGCCAACCCGCAGCGGTTGTTGAACGCGCTGGCGATGATTCTGGTCAGCCTGCCGCTGATCGTCTTCGGGATACTCGTGCTGGTGCGGGAGAAGCAGCTATCGGCGGATACGCTGGACGATAGCATTGTCGAACTGGCCCGCCGCAGCAACGCAGAAGTCACCATAGACCAGGTGGTAGCTGAACTTGGCGTGCCCGACCGGGCCGCCCGCAACGCGCTAGACCTGCTCGAACGGCGGCGGCAGGCGCAGGGGGAGTGGCGCGAAGATCGCAAGGTCTACCTCTTCCCCGGCCTCCAGGAGAGCAAGGTCGTGCGGCGGTGCGCCCACTGCCACAGCATCTTCAGCGTGGCCCAGCCGCTCTACAAATGCCCCAACTGCGGGGGCACGGAAATCGAACTGGTGCGGGAATAGTCCCGTGGCCCGTGGTCAAAGAAGGCGATCACGCAGGGCGTCACACATAACAGACCCGGAGGTCTCTCGTCTCCGGGTCTTTGCGGTAGGCCAGGTAAGCCTCAGTTGAGGGGAGTGTTGTAGGTAAGGAGTTGTTACGGATTGGGCAGAACTCCACGAATGGCGTTACAGAGTTTTTCTGGTTCATCGGTCCCGAACAGAACCGCGCGTCCGTTCTTTCGTACGAGCTTGACCGCCTGAAGCCCCGAGACGTTATAGAGCATTCCCTGGGGGGTGAAGCGGATACCCCACCCGTAATACCACGGGTAGCGGAGCGTCTCGCAGCGCTCGATATCGTCCAGCGGCACCGTCTTGTGGATCAGGCCCGGCCCGAACGAAGCTCGGACGGCTCGGTCTCGTATCTCTATCGTCAGGCTGGCAAACAGCACCGCCACCACCACGAGCACGGCCAGCACCACCCCGCCAATGATGCGGGGTTCGAAAACCATCGTTCCCCCGATGAGCAAGGCCGCCACCCCGACGGCAATCAGGATGACGTATCCGACCTGGGTATGTTTATAGGTTCCTGGGACCTGAACAGGATGCATAGGATGCGCTCCTTTTCGAGTTCGAGTTCGAGACGTCGCTTTTTTTCATCATGACCGAATGACGAACGGTTCCCCACCACCCCTGGTTATTCCAGGTAGCTCTGGAGGTAACGACCGCTGCTCTGGTGGCGGAGCCGCCGCAGCGCGTCGGCCTCAATCTGGCGGGTGCGCTCGCGGGTAATCCCGAAGGCTACGCCCACCTCTTCCAGCGTGTGCCGTCGCCCGTCAGTCAGGCCATAGCGCAGGAGCAGGACCTTGCGTTCGCGCTCCGGGAGGTCGTTCAAAATGGCGTTCAACTCGTTTTTCAACATTTGCTGCGCCGCTATCTCAATCGGGGACTCCAGGTTTTCATCTGCCAGAATTTCTCCCACGCGCCCTTCCCGCTCATTGTGCTTCAAAGGTTGTTCGAGCGACACCGGCTGCGTAGACGCCTGCATCAGCCGCTTGACTTTGTTCAAGCTCATATCAAGCGCCGTTGCAATCTCCTCGTGGGTTGGCTCACGCTCCAACTTCTGCTCAAGCTGATGCACGACGCGGCGCAGGCGGGTAATCGAGTCGCTCAGATGCACCGGCAGCCGAATCAAGCGGCTCTGTTCGGCAATCGCGCGGGTGACGGCCTGCCGAATCCACCAGGTCGCATAGGTCGAGAAGCGGTTGCCACGGCTATAGTCAAATTTTTCGACCGCCCGCATCAGCCCGATGTTGCCTTCCTGCACCAGGTCCATAAACGACATCGAGCGACCAATGTACTTCTTGGCAACACTGACCACCAGGCGCAGGTTGGCCTGAATGAGCTTTCGCCGCGACTCATCGGCCATGGCCATCTCTCGCTCCAGGGCCAGGCGCTCCGTCCAGGAACGGTATGATTCGTTTTCGAGGAGGGTCCGCGCTTCGCGCCCGCGGGTCACGCTCTGGGCGAGCGTATATTCTTCTTCCGCAGTGAGGAGCGGGACCTGCCCAATCTCGTGCAGATACAACTGCACCGAGTCATCGAGAAAATCCTTTCCCACCACTTTTTCACGGCCTTCCTCGGCCAACGCCTCAACCTCGTCTGGTTCCTGGTCGTTCGTATCCCACAGCCCGGCATCCTCCGAATCTTCGGACGCCTCAAGCTGATTCACGGGTTCTTCTTCATCTATGGGATGGGTGTCACGGAAAGTTTTCACGGCTCTATCTCCTGTTGCAGCATAGCTCTTCCCTGGGTTTTAGGGGCTTCCTGAACTCCCTGGTATCAGGACGATGGGGGGAGCCATTTTGTTGCACCACCCGGTTCCCTTCCCTCTAGTTCTTTTCCCAGAGACCCTCCATGGCCAGGCTGCACTAATTCACCAAATCTTGCGCGGTGGAAGCCACGCCACTTCAGTGGCAGTGGAGGAAACCGCGCTCCTCTTTTCTTTTACTCCAACCATTTCACAACGTTGTCCTGGGCTGGTTTTTCGCCTTACGGCGGGAAAACCAGCAAACCCACTCGCCTTGCGGCGGTCACGTGAGCCTCGACCATGTTCAACCGGCTTGTTACGGACACGACACGGGCTTACTCGCATCGTCC
>DAOTUF010000081.1:0-1568 GCA_034437495.1 Chloroflexaceae bacterium
CCGACCCTGGCCGCGACCGCCACTCCGACGCTCACCCCAACCCTGACCGCGACCGCCACCCCGACGCTCACCCCGACCCTGACCGCGACCCCGACCCCCACCCCGACCACCGTGCTGGCGCTGGAGTTCTGGAGCAACCGCACCGCGTCAGGGGTGGGGAACCTCCAGGTGACGCTGGTGGACGCCCAGGGGCAGGAACAGGTGGTCGTGAGCGATGCCGCAGGGCGGGCGCGGGCCGAGATAGCAGGCGCAACGGCGACGCTCACCTCGGTGCGCCTGGGCGACCAGGAGATGCTCCTGGTGCTCAACGACGACGAGGTGGGCGGCTACGGGTTCACTCTGTACCCCGGGGCGGAGCAGGGGTATCGCTTCATCACGGGCGAAACGGGCGTGATGCTGTCCGACGCGAACGTCACCCCCCTGCCACGAGACGCGGACGCCGTGGTGGAGGGGAGCGCCACCCTGGTGCTGTACGTGACCGACGACGCGGGCGCGGGCGTGCCTGGCGTGTCCATCACCCTGGACGACGACCGGGACCGCCGATGGTCGGTGCAGACCGATGCCGCGGGGCAGGCTCAGTCTGACCGCCTGGTCGGGAGCTTCATCCTGGTGGACGAGGCGCAGCAGAACGGGCAGCCGCTCCCGCTGATGCTGGACGAGGGGATGGGCGAACTGCCTGAACCAGTGGACGGGTTCCTGTTCGCTATCACCCAGGGGGAGGAGCGAAGCTACGACCTGACGCTCCAGGACGGGGCGCTGCGCATTCACGATAGGCTCTGGGCGTGGACCGAACGCTCCCAGGAACCCCCACCTGGAGCGCCAGACCTTGCCAGCGCGGAGTTCACCAGGGAAAATGCCGAGGCGGTGCTGCGGGCCTTCCTGGAGGCGCTCCACGAGGGGCGCTACGATGAGGCGGTGGCGCTCTTCGGCGGGTCGTATGAGCGCCTGGTGGTCGTTGACGTTGCCCCCGACGACCACGCGGGTCGGATGCGGGCGGCCTGCGAACGGAGCGGGCACCACTGCCTGGCCGTGCATTCCATCGTGGCAGACGAAGCGCGGTCGGGGGCTGGCGTCTTTGCCTTCGAGGTCTCCTTTGTCTTCGAGGATGGCACCCTGTTTGCCTGGCAGATGCCCGGGTTCGTCACGCCCTCGCCCGGCGCGGAGACCAGCCAGAGCGCGTTTCCGTTTTCGGTCGTGCAGGAGGGTGGGATGATGAAGGTCGTCGGCTTTCCGCCGTATACGCCGTGAGGTGGTACAATGGGGCAAGACGGCGAATGCCCACGAAGCACGACCCGCCTCCAGACACGGGCGGGGACGGAGGAACCCGAATGAAGACCGATATCCCCTTGAAGCGATTGACCGCCCTGCGCGGGGCCGACCTGCTGCCCCTGCTCGGCCTGCCTGCCGCGGCCCTGCTGCGCGTCGAGAGCCGCGAACTCCCCGCGAGCGCCACCCGCCTGGACACGGTCTTGCGGATACGCAGCCCGCAGGGGCAGAACTACCTGCATATCCTGGAATGGCAGGGCTACCCCGACCGCACCGTGCTGTGGCGGCTGGCAGGCTACCGC
>DAOTUF010000082.1:0-2229 GCA_034437495.1 Chloroflexaceae bacterium
ACCTTCCAGGCAAACGTCATCCAGCGAGATGCGGACTACATCCTGGTTCGGGCGCAGTGGAACCACCCGCTGGTTGATATGGGGTATGTCACGTTTGCACCGGGCGACTACCTGTATGAGCACTTCTACCGCGACCGCTGGTATAATGTGTATGAGCTGCGTTCGCAAGATGGCGTGCTCAAAGGATGGTACTGCAATATTACCCGCCCGGCGGTGTTCTTCGATGGGGTCATCGAGTCGGAAGACCTGGAGATAGACCTGTTCGTTCCCCCGGACCGGGCGAACATTCTGGTGCTTGATGAGGACGAGTATGCGGCCCGCGGCCTGACGGTGAACGAACCCGAAGCCCACGAAGCCGTGGTTGCAGCCCTGGCCGAGCTACGCGACCTGGCCGGGCGGGGGGTGGCCCCCTTCTGCGCCGACCTGACCCCGGGGTTACGGGACGAGTGACCGAGTGACCAAGTGACCGAGTGACCGAGTGACCGAGTGACCGAGTTGACGAAGTGGCGAAGCAAGCAGAGGAGAGAGGGAAGGCGATGGCTGCCATAACCCGCCAGCAGGTTGAGGAGATGATAGCGGCAGGGAAGCCCCGTCCACCAGTTGACCTGAGCGGGGCCGACCTGTCAGGATTGGACCTTTCGGGACTGGACCTGAGCGGGGTCACGCTGCACGGGGCAAACCTGGCGGGGGCCATCTTGCGGGGCACCAACCTGAGCCGCGCCGATTTGACGGGGTCCCAGGGGACCGCGGGCGGGCAGGTGCGCGAGTGGATGGCCCGGGTGACGGACCTGAGCGGGGCCGACCTGAGTGGGGCCGACCTGAGCGAGGCCAGCCTGACCGGGGCCACCCTGAGCCGGGCGAATCTGGGGCAGGCCAACTTGAGCCGTGCCCGTCTGGATGGGACGGTGCGGGTGTGGGATGATGACCGCAAAATCTTTGTGGAGCGGTCTGCTGACCTGAGCCTGGTTGAGGGAGAGGGAGCGACCTTCCAGCAGGCCGACCTGAGCCGGGCCATCCTCACAAACGCGAAGCTGCGGTATGCCGACCTGAGCGGGGCCGACCTGAGCGGGGCCGACCTGAGCGGGGCCGACCTGAGCGGGGCCACGCTGGTGGGGATTCACTTCGGCGGCACCGACCGCCACCCGACGAACCTGCGCGGGGCGACCCTGACCGGGGTGGACCTGACCGGGGTGGACCTGACCGGTACGCTGCTGCGCGGGGCCGACCTGAGCGAAGCCACGCTCTATGAAGCGGTACTGGCAGGGAGCAACCTGCACGGGGCCACGCTGTACAAGGCAAATGCGCAGCAGGCCAACCTGAGCCGGTGTGTGCTGACCGAAGCAGACCTGCGCGAGGCATGGATGGCCCGGGCCAACCTGAGTCAGGCAGTGCTGCGGAAGGCCAACCTGAGCGGGGCCGCCCTCAACGAAACCGACCTGTGTGGGGCGGACCTGTGCGAAGCCACCCTGCACCACACCGTTCTGTCTCAGGCGGTGTATGACCGACAGACCCGGTGGGACCGGGGGGTTGACCCGACGAAGGCCGGGGCAGCGCGGAAAAAGCTGTGGGGCATCTTCTGAGAGCGTGTGAGGGTGGGAGCGGCTATGCGTAATCCTTCGGACCTTTCCGTCCTTTCGGACATCTTCCGGTGCTACGCGGACATTCAGGCGGTGTATGTGTTTGGCTCCGTGGCGGCGGGCACACCCCACGCCGAAAGCGACCTGGACCTGGCCATCGTGCCGTCCCGGGGAGGGGGAACCGTTCGAGACTACCACCTGGATATTCTGACCGACCTGGCCCGCCATGGCTTCTGTCATGTGGACCTGGTCTTTCTCGATACTCCCGATATCGTGCTGAAGTATGAGGCGGTTCGGCACAACCGCCTGGTTTACCAGCGGGAAGATTTCGACCGGGGGAGCTACTATTCGTTGGTGGTGCGCCAATATTTCGACTTCCTGCCCTACCTCAAGGTGCAGCGGGAAGCCCTCAAGAGGAGGATGCTGCGTGGTCAACACCGAGGTCCTGCACAAGCGCCTGAACAAACTGAGCGAGTACCTGACCATTCTGCACACCTTACAGACGTACCACTTTGAGGAGTTTACCAGCGGCCCGGAGCACTATGGGAGCGCGGAACGCTTCCTGCAACTGGCGATTGAGGTTCTCACGGATATGGGGAATCACGTCATTGCCGATGAGGGGATGGGGGTGGTGAACTGGCACAGCGATATT
>DAOTUF010000083.1:0-6623 GCA_034437495.1 Chloroflexaceae bacterium
TGATTACGAAGGACGACCTGATGCGGCGGGGGAAGGAGCTACCGCGGCTCATTTTGCCGCTCATCACCGACGAGGAGTTTGAGGAGGTGTTGGGCAACACGGAGTACATGCAGCGCAAGCGAGAAGCTATCCTGCATGAAGGGATGGAGTGGGGGCGACAACAGGGGTTGGAGCGGGGGATGGAGCAGGGGTTGGAGCGGGGGCACCTGACCACCCGCCGTCGAGACATCGTGGAGGTGCTCAAGACGCGGTTTGACCTGGACGACCCGACCACAACCAACCTGGAAACCCGTCTCTCTGCCATCACCGATGGATCCACACTGCACGACCTGTTCCGCCTGGCCCTTCGGGCAGAGCAGCTTGCGGTGTTCGAGGCGGCCCTGCCCGGGTGAGGTCGGATTATCGCCAGCAGGATGTGCTCCCATTTCTCACTGGTTCCACGCTCCTCGTGCTGGTCGGTGCGCTCTTTCTGGTGAATGCCCTGGTTCTGAGCCTTGGTTTCTCGGTTGCACCCTGGGCCGTCCCATTGGCAGCCTTGCTCAGTGGAGGATTTTGCTGGTGGGGGAGCCGACGGTTTGTTCCCTCCCACTCCCGAGCAACCTTCGTGGGGGTGGGGGGGAGCATCACCGTCCTATCGTTCGTTTTCCTGCTCATCAGTGGAGCCTTCTTTGACCTTTCGTGGGACGGTCAGTCCTACCACCAGGTCGCTGTCATCGAACTGGCGCGAGGATGGAACCCCCTCTATGACCCACCGCTGCCGCCCGTGGTTCCCTCGGTCTTCGATGTGAGCCTCCCCATCAACCACTACCCCAAAGGTCCGTGGTTCTGTGCTGCCTCCCTCTTCACGCTGACCAACCAGATTGAGCAGGGAAAGGTCTTCAATCTCCTCCTGCTTGCCGCGGCATTCTTCCTCTCCCTGTCAGCATGTGCTGACCTGGACCGGAGCAGGCCAGCACGAGCCATCCTTCTCGCTGCCGTCGCCGCCCTGAACCCTGTGGTCATCTCTCAGAGCCTCACCTTCTACGTCGATGGGCAGATGGCGTCCTTGCTCACCTGCATGGGAGCGCTGATGTACCGGGTGGCTCGCCGGCCAGACGGCCCCGGTCTGCTGGCGCTCTCCCTCTGTCTGGTTATGATGGTCAATGTCAAGTTCACGGGTCTTGCCTACGCCCTCATCTTCGGTGCCACCTTTCTGGTCTGGATGTTTCTGGCAAGAAAGGAGGAATGGAAACTGACCAGCCTTGCCCTCGTCCTGGCGTTCTTCGTGGGGGTCGGGGGAGCCGGATACCACCCCTACCTCACCAACCTGCAAACGTATGGGCATCCCTTGCATCCGGTCTTCGGCTCGCACCAGGTCGATATCATCAGTGACCAGGTGCCGGGCACGTTCCACTCCCTGAACCGCGTCGAAAAACTCGTCACCTCACTTTTTTCGACTTCGGCAAACATCAAGGCACCAGACGCTCCCGTGCTGAAATGGCCTTTCACCTTCACCTGGGGGGAACTGGCGACCCTGCGCTCCTACCCCGATACCCGCGTCGGAGGGTTTGGCCCGCTGTTCAGCGGGGCGCTGCTCCTGGGGTGGGGGATCCTGCTGATTGTCCTGGCGCGAAGAACGCCCGGAGCGCGAGCCGCGGCGGGTATCGTGCTCATCATCCTGTGCTCCATCCTGGTCAATTCCGAAGCGTGGTGGGCGCGGTTTGCCCCGCAGACCTGGTTGCTGCCGCTGCCTGCCGTGGTAGTCGTGCTCGCCAACCCGACGAAGAAGTTGCTGCGGGTGGCAGGACTGGCGCTGGCGCTGCTGCTGCTGCTCAACAGTCTCCTTGTGGCTTCGCTCTCCCTCCCCTTCCAGAGGGCCATCAGCCATGACCTGCGCCAGCAACTTGCTGCCCTCTCCGACCAACCCGAGACCGACCCGGTGGCAGTCTACTTCGAATTCAAGTCGGCCCGAGTGCGCTTCCAGGAATGGGATATTTCGTATCAGGAGTATGCGCATATCAAAGACCTTCCCTGCGCCACTCCCCGGCCCCTGGTCGATGGCTCAGCCAGCGTGTGCCCTCCCCCTCCGTCAGGGGGGTTCCCTCCTGTGCTATACTTACAAAAATAGCCCGTAAAGCCCACCTGCTTTAGCGGTAGGATAGGAGTAGAGCGTGGATAGGAGCGTGAGATTGTGCAAAGCGAACAGAGCAAATGGCAGGAAGAACGAGAGCAACTCCGGCAGCGCGTGGCAGACCTGGAACAGGTGGCTGAGAACCACCGGCGTTCGGCAGAAGATCTCCAACGGTTTTTTACCCTTTCCCTCGACATGCTTTGCATGGTAGACTTTGATGGGTTTTTCAAGCGGCTCAACCCTTCCTGGGAGCAGGTCCTTGGCATCTCCATCGAGGAGTTGCTTGCCAAGCCATTCATCGAACGTATTCACCCGGATGACCTGGAGCGGACGATGGCGGTGGCGGAAGAGGCCATGTCTGGTCAGGAGGTGATACGGTTTGAGAACCGATACTGTCATAAAGATGGCACCTACCGATGGCTTGAATGGCAGGCCATTTCCCTGGTTGAGGAGCGGCTTTTCTATGCCGTAGCACGTGATATCACGCAGCGGAAGCAGGCAGAAGAAGAAGTTCAGCGGCTCAACACTGAAGCCCTGCGGAGCTTCAAGTCACTCGTTGAGAACGCCATGGATGGAATAACCATAACCAACCTGGATGGTGCCTTTTCCTATGCGAATGCATCCTACGGTCGTATGGTAGGGTACAGCCCGGAAGAGTTGCAGGGGCAACCGTCCTCCACTATTCTAGCCGACCTCTCCCAGGCCGAACCGGTGAGTCAGGAGATGGCTACCAGCGGGACCTGGGGTGGCTTCATCACCCACCGTCGGAAGGATAACAGCACCTTCGAAGGCCAGGTCCAGAGCTGGTTGCTCTACGATGAGGCAGGGCAACCCCAGGCTGTTGCCGCAGTCGTCCGCGATGTGACCGAGCAGCAGCAGCACGAACGCTCTTTGCGCCAGAGCCAGGCGCTGCTTCAGAGTTTGCTAGACAACATGCCGCTGGCGGTCTATGTGAAGGACGCCGAAGGCCGCTACACTATCATCAACCAGCTTGCTGCAACCTTCTTGCACGCCTCTTCCCAGGAGGTGGTGGGAAAGACAGACCACGACCTGTTCCCTCCGGAGGTGGCCCGTATGTGGCGGCAAAACCACCAGCATGTCCTGACCAGCGGTGAAACCCTCAAGAACGAGTTCGAATTTCCCCTTGAAGATGGCCGGCATACCTTTGTTTCGATGCTCTTTCCGCTCCGCAACATCCAGGGGGAAATCTACGCTGTGGGGGGTATCTCCACAGATATGACCGAGCGCAAGCGAGCCGAAGAGGAACGCGCCATCCTTCAGCAGCAAATCATTGACGCGCAGCAGGCGGCTATCCGCGAACTCTCCACTCCCCTCCTCCCGCTTGCTGAACATGTGATTGCGCTGCCGCTGGTCGGGAGCATCGACAGCAACCGCGCTCAGCAGGTGATGGAAACGCTCCTGGAAGGCATTGCCTCCTATCAGGCCGATGTTGCGATTGTCGATATCACCGGTGTGAAAGTGGTGGATACGCAGATTGCCCAGATGCTCCTGCAAACGGCACGGGCCGTTCGCCTGCTCGGGGCGCAGATTATTCTGACGGGTATTTCCTCGGCGCTGGCGCAAACGCTGGTGCATCTGGGGGCCGACCTGAGCGGGGTTATCACCCGGAGCACGCTGCAACAGGGTATCGCCTGGGCCTTGCACGACTCCCTTTCGAATGAGGGGGGAACCTGGTTTTTGCCCGACTCGCGGGAACGGAGAGCTTGAACGAAGAGCACGGAGCCTCCATGCCGCATCCCACTATCACCCGCCTCCCGGAACTGCTCGCCTCCCTGCCCCCCGATGTTCGCGCCATCGGGGAGCGGCTCCTTGCGGTCGAACGGGTGCAGGGGGCCACCGTGGTGCCCCCTGCGATGCAAGAATGGGTCACGCGCCACTTCGGGGGGGTTGCGCAGGTTACGGAACAAACCATCCTCAAAGTCACCAACCGGGCGACCCTGGAATCGGCCAGCTTCAACCCGCTCCGCGCTCGCCGCCCCCGCGAGGTGGATACGGCGTCTGCGGCTTCGTCCGATGAAACGCTCGATGCAATGATTGCCGCCAGCACCGGGTCCCGCAGCATGTTCAGCGACCCGCTGAACCAGACTACCGCCGACCGCTTCGGGCGCATCTCCGGGGAGCACTGCGTGAGTGCCAGCAACATCGCCAAATATGATGCCTGGCACGGCCTGGTCATCTTCGAGGAGCCGCACCCGCTCCGCTTCACCCGCGCCGAGCTTGCCGACTACTTCGATGTGGCACTGCGCTGGCTCGCTGCGGCTCACCAGGCCGACCCGCACGCTCGCTATCCCCTCATAACCTGGAACTGCCTGTGGAAGAGTGGGGCGTCGATAACCCACGGCCACATGCAGATGGTCCTGTCGCGGGGGATGGCCTGGGGGCACCAGGAGCAGCAGCGCCGCGCCAGTGTTGACTACCGCGCCCACCACCGCCGCAGCCTGAGCGACGACCTGTGGCACCTGCACGAGCATCTGGGGCTGGCCTTTCCCACTCCCCCCGAAACCCGCGGCTATGCCACCCTCACCCCCATCAAAGACCGTGACCTGGTCCTGACGAGCCGGAGGCTAGCCGAACTGGAGCAGCGGAACACCCGGTCGCATCCCCTCCCCGACCTGGATGTTTCCGACCTCCAGAGCAGCCTTGCCCCCCTGTGGGAGGCGGTCTACCTGGCACTGCGCAGCCTCATCGATGACCAGGGGGTACGCAGTTTCAACCTGGCGGTCTCGCTCCCCCCCTTTGGCCCGACGGTCGAGCCGTGGAACGAGTGGTCTGGCCAGGCGCGGATAGTTGACCGCGGCGACCCCCTCTCGCGCCTGGTCAGCTTCGGGGCGATGGAACTCTTTGCCAGCAGTGTTATCACCACCGATCCCTTTGCGGTTGCCGCGGCCCTCCGCGAAACGATCCCGCGTCTGATGCCCCCCGACCCCTCGTGAAAAACCCATCTGGTTGTGTTACAATAGGAACAGGTTATGAAAATCAAAGCTGGATGGTGGTGGAGAGGTCCCGACCCTCTTCGGGTCTGCTTCTGACCATCCACATCCGGGTTTGGCCGAGAGGAGACAACTGGAGAGGAGACGTACAATGGGGTGCAACAAGTCTTCAACGGAATGGCAAGGATGCGTCCGTGACTATCTCGAACCGTGTGGAACGCTGCGCTCTTTTCCGCGCGGCAGTTTTCTTTACACGCCGGAAGACCCGGCGCAATCGCTCTATGTCCTGCGTTCCGGGCAGGTCAGTCTGTCTATGATTTCTTCGACGGGGCGGGCGCTCACGGTCCAGGTCGTTGAGCCGGGCCAGCTCTTCGGGCACAGTGCCCTGATGGGCAGCCATACCTATGATACCTTTGCCGAATCCATCACGCCCATCACGGTAGTTGTCGTCCCACGCGAGACGCTGTTCAAGGCCATGGAGCAGATGGCGGAGCTTGGGCCGCTCCTGGTAGGAGAACTGGGAGCCTATGCCCTGATGGTGAGCAGACGGCTGGACGAAGTGGCCTTCAAGACGGTTCCGTCGCGGCTGGCCTCGGTCTTGCTCGGGATGGCGGGCACGGGCCTGAACGACCAGCGTTTGCGCCTGCCGCGCCGCACCCACCAGCAGCTTGCGGAGATGACCAACGCCTACCGCGAGACCGTCACGCGGGTCATCAACCAGTTTCGGGCCGACCACCTCCTGGACATGGACCGCTCGGGCATCACGCTGCTCAATATGCCGCGGCTGCGCGAACTGGCCCGCCGGGACCGCGGGTTCCTGGATCAATAAGAGAAGAGCAGAGCACGGGCCTGGCTCAGGCTTCCCGATTGGCGCGGCGCAGGAGCAGCAGCCCGGCCCCTATCAGCAGAGCCGGGATCATGAAGGGCGCGATGCTCGGCAGGAGCTTCATCATGATCAGGAAGGTTCCGACGATAATCAGGACCATGCCAATGGTCCCATCGCGCTGTGGACGCTGATGGTCCGGGGTGCGCTCCTGCCCGAATTCCCGCACGGGCAGTTCTTCTTCTGGCTCAAGGGGCTGTCCGGTCATCGGGTCGAAGCGGACGCGGCCCGGCCCGCTGCCGTATGTCGCGAACGTCCGACTGGTGCTCCCATTGCCCGAGCCTGCGGCCTGCACCGACCCGTCGTGGGTGGGGAAGGAGGCATCATACCCGTTGGAGCGGGTTGCAGGCTCCACCGGCATAATCATCCACAGGAGCAGGTAGAGCGGGATACCGAAGCCGCTCAGCGCGAGAAAAATGAGCACCAGGCGGGTTAGCAGGGGGTCTATAGCCAGGTAGGTGCTGATACCTCCGCCCACGCCCGCAATGATCCGTTCGCTGCGGCTGCGCCTCAATCGGTGGGGTGCTGGTTGCCTCATGGGTATGGTTCCCTGCTACTTTCTACGTGTTCAAATGTACTCAAAAGTACGCTATATACACTTCTGAAATTCCTGCTTCATCCTGCACAGCGTTCTTGAGCGAACGTCTTACACGCAGTCCACAGGCGCGTTTTACGTCCC
>DAOTUF010000084.1:0-24383 GCA_034437495.1 Chloroflexaceae bacterium
ACCAGTCCCCCTGGGCGTCGGTCGAAACAAAGCTGCCCACTTCCCATCGGTAGTCCAGGTTGAGCCGCTGCACGGCTATCCGATAGGCGTACCCGTCGGCGGCCTGCACTTCGTGGGCGTCGAAGCGGGCCGGGAAGAAGAGCACCGGTTTGCCGCGGGTGGCTCGCAGCACATTGTAGACGTTGGTGGCGATGCGCGTGCCCCGGGTGAGCGCTCCCACGGTGGGGGTTTCGAGCAGGGCAAAATCGCGGTAGCGCCCCCGCACCTTGAGCACCGGCTGTACATTCATCGGGTCGCCATCGTAGCGGACGATTGAGCCGTCATGCACGGCTTCGACGTCGAGGGTGTGGTAGGTATTGACGAAGGTGCCCTGTTCATCGTAGAAGCCGGTGCAGCCTTCCAGAATAGCCAGCGCTTTGTCAACCCCGGCCACCACGGAGAAGGGGGAGCGTCGGGTAAACCACTGCATCTCCACGATGATGTTGCCGATGTCAACGTCGTGGAGGTCTATTCCCAGGGCTTCCAGGCGCGGGGAGTGTCCCTGGAAGCGGTAGCGGCTCTCGGCCAGCGATTGCAGCACCCCGACAATGATATCGAAATATTTGTCCGAATACCACCCCGATTGCATGCGCTCCAGGTCGAGCTTGAAGGTTTCTGGGGACAGTCGTTTGCCATCGAAAATACTCATAACGGTCATCCTTTACAGCTTGCCAGTAAATAGTGTAATACTAACACTAACTATACTGCGGTTTGCTGCCGGTGTCAAGGAGCGAAACCGGGAGCCTGCGCTGGTGAGGCGCAGAGGGGCAGAGGAGGCATCGTCTCCGCATCTCCTGAAAAAGTATGATACAATGGTACCATTGCCGACCGGTTGTTTTTTATTCCTTCAGCCGACCCACCAGACAAAACTCACCGTTGAGTCCCGAAGACCCTCGAACAGGTCTCATACCAGGGAGGGGTGCATCCTTCGCGCTCTGGACACGAAGGGTCCGACAGGTCTATACACCAGGTTGTTCTTTTTACTGTCCCACATCTCCACTGCTGGCGCTGCCCCCTCCAGGAAGAGGGGAAAGGGCGAACGATGCCGATCATGAGCCAGATCTGGTGTCTTTCGTGGTCATTCTGTGTGTTTTCGTCGTCCAAAAAAGCTAGAGAATAGGGAGAGAGTGTTATGGCTGCAATATCCAAACGCGTAGCATTGATATCCGTTCACGGTGATCCGGATGTGGAGATTGGCAAAGAAGAGGCAGGGGGGCAGAATATCTATGTTCGGCGGGTGGGCGAAGCGCTGGCCGAACGGGAGGGGTGGCAGGTCGATATGTTCACCCGGCGGGTCCACCCATCGCAGCCGGAAATCGTGCAGCATACCCCGAACTGCCGCACCATTCGATTGACCGGCGGGCCAGCGAAATTTGTCCCTCGTGATGAAATCTTCGAGTATCTGCCACAGTTTGTGCGGGAACTCCAGACGTTCCAGCGCAAACAGGGCATATCCTACCGGGTCGTGCATACCAACTACTGGCTTTCGTCCTGGGTGGGGATGCGGCTGCGCGAGCTGCAACCCATCAAGCAGGTGCATACCTACCACTCGGTCGGAGCGGTCAAGTTTGCGGCGATGGAGGTGGTGCCGCCTGCGGCGCACATGCGGCTGGATGTGGAGAAGCGGTGTCTGGAAACGGTTGACCGGGTGGTGGCGACCAGCCCCCAGGAACAACAGGATTTGCGCGACCTCGTGTCTTCCCAGGGCGAGATAGAGATTATCCCGTGTGGAACCGATATTGAGAACTTCGGGTCCGTTTCTCGGGGGCAGGCGCGTGCGGAACTCGGTATCGCCCCGGAGACCCGGCTGGTGCTCTACGTCGGTCGCTTCGACCCCCGCAAAGGCATTGATACGCTGGTCCGAGCTATTGGTCGTTCGACCCTGCGCGAAACTGTCGATCTGAGGTTGATGATTGTCGGAGGCTACCACGCGGGTGAGAGCGACGAAAAGGAATATCTACGCATCAAGTCTATTGCTCAGCATGTGGGGATTGAAGATATCACCACCTTTACGGGGTCTCGGACCCACGAAGAGTTGCCCACCTACTACGCCGCGGCTGATGTGTGTGTCGTCCCGAGCCACTATGAGCCGTTCGGGTTGGTGACGATTGAGGCGATGGCCAGCGGAACGCCGGTGGTCGGGAGCGATGTGGGGGGCCTCAAGTTTACCGTGGTGCCCGAACAGACCGGGCTGCTCTGCCCTCCCCGAAACGCGGATGCCTTCGCTCGCGCGATTGACCGTATCCTTGCCGACCCTGCCTGGCGCAACGAACTGGGACAGGCTGCCAGAGATCGTGTGGAGTCAGAATTTAGCTGGAATGGCGCGGCTACGCACCTGAGTGACCTGTATCTACGGTTGATGGACGAACCCCTTGTGCCCGTTGAGCATCCCCTCCACGTTCGCCCCACGATGCCGGTGAGTTGGGGGAGTGTGGGGCATTTTTGAGGCCCCTGAATGCTCCTGGGAAAGGCACAGGTGAAAAGCCGGAGTTCTCGCAGGTGAGAAGCGAGAGACCTGGTTGAGCCACTGGCGACTGTCTGGCTCCTTGCAAACGGTACTCTTATGGGTAGTCCTGCGTGCGGCTCCGGCTCCCAGTAGCATCGCCACCTCCGGGACAGAAGCTCATGGAGAGATTCTGGTTACTGTTTGGCTATTTTCAAGAGAAGAAATGCGAAAAGCCATACCCAATTGTATGGCTTTGGAAAGTGGAGCCAACGATGGGACTTGAACCCATGACCTGCTGTTTACGAATTGTCGGGTATATCGTTTGTGACTGTTTTCCTCTGTTGCTTTCTTTTGGTAATTCCTCGTTGTAATGACAAAAAATGCATATCGGAAGTCCGTCATTGTCTTTCAATGTTCACGTCGTTGGCTACCGTTTGGCTACAGTCCTTCATAGTCGATCTGCTCCTTGCGGCGAACCCGAATGATACGCACAATCCAGGTGTCATCGTCCACGGTGTAGACGATGCGCCAGCGCCCTGCCAGCCAGAGACGATAGAAACCTGGTTTGCCTCGAAGTTCCTTTGAACCAGGAGGACGGGGGTCTGTTTCCAGGGCATCAATGATCTGGTACGCCTGGGCACGTACATACCCAGGCAGCGTTTTGAGTTCTTTTTGTGCTTCTGGTGCCGTTTTAATGTGGTAGTTCACCAGCAGCCTCCGCTCGCATCAATTCAGCTTTCACGTCTTTCCAGTCAAGCCAGGCGTCATCTGGAGTATTCTCAAGCACCTTCATCGCGTCTGCAATCAGTTCCTCATCATCCTCGTCATCCTCCATCGGTTCGACAACAAACGGTTGGACCGTCTTCACGATGTAGGCTATCAATTGCAACCGCTCCGCTGGCGAAAGTTCGTCCACCAGGCGCAAAACGTGCTGGTAGCGGTCGGGGGTGGTTGTCGGGGTCGGTGCAGTCATCGTGGTCATTGCTGGCCTCCTTTCAATTCGTTTGCCCTCCATTGTACCACCTGTGGGACAATGCCACGAGAGGGTAGTCCTCAAACGGTAGTGGTTTTATGCCAGCGACGCATTGTAATGGGTAGTGCCCCAATGCAAGTGAGGTGTCACATGCATGCATATGCGAACAAGGCGCTACGATGGCGTTTAAGGTTGCACCACTGCTCCTGGCTACCACTCGGATTCAAGGACCACCACGCCTGGCACTTGCGCCTGGCCGCTTGAAGCATCAGACGCAGAGGCGTTGTCGTTGACACGGTGTGCTGCGCACCCTGGACAAGCCAGCGCACCGCGAGGGGTATTGTAGCAGAGATGTGCCCGTCCCCTGCTTATGCTACAATCTCATTGAGAGTTCAATCGAAAGGAACACCGTATGGATATTGAACAGGCGATTGTTGAACGGCTCCGCAACCTGCCGACGGAAGAACAGCGTGAAGTGCTTGATTTCGCGGACTTCTTGCACCAGCGCCGTCGCAAGCACCCCTATCGCGGGGTAAAAGGACTGTGGAACGATCTGGATATCCAGGTCAGTGCCGACGAGATTGACAATCCGTAGGGCGCGATTACGGACCTCCTCCGGCGCGACGCAGACATAACCCCGGAAAAATCCCAGCCCCTCCGGGGGCTTTTTGCATGGATACTCGCCTGCCCCCCCGAAATAGTCCAGTATACCGCCGGAAAAACGTCGCCATCCCAGAAACCCTCCACCCCGGACCAGACCTCTCCCGATTCTCTGGTACAATTGGGGAGCAGGGGAAGGCTCGCACAGGCCAGCGCACCCCGGGCACCGCTGGTACCCGGCATCCCACTACCCGGCCCCCCTACCCTGGAAGGTCCCAATAGAAAGGGTTTGCTATGAACATGAATCTCCTCAATCGCCCGGAGATCCTGGGCGTGCTCTTCCACCCCCGCGAGGACTTTGGTCTCCTGCGCCCGGATGCCCACATGGTCGAAATCGAAGTAGACGCCGAAACGGATGTGGGGGGGCGGCTCTACCCGGCCGCGCAAGATGCCCCCCTCATCCTCTACTACCACGGCAACGGCGAGATAGCCGCCGACTACGACGACCTCTCGGAATTTTATGTCCGCGCCGGTATCTCCCTGCTGGTGATGGACTACCGCGGCTATGGAACCAGCGGGGGACACCCGACCGCAGAGAACCTGGTAGGTGATGCCATGGTCGTGTTCAATGCCCTGGAGCACGTCCTGTCGTCTCACGGGCTGAATCCTCCCCAGGTCTACGTCATGGGGCGCTCCCTGGGCAGCGTCCCGGCCATCGAAACCGCGCTGCACGCGGGCGACCGGCTGGCCGGACTGATTATCGAAAGCGGCTTCTCCGATACCTTTGGCCTGCTGGCCCGGCTCGGAGCGCGGGTGGGCCGCGCTGACGAGGAGCAAGACGGCTTTGGCAACGCCTTCAAACTGGAGCGCATCGCCACGCGCACCCTCGTCCTCCACGGCGCAAACGACTTCCTCATCCCCCCATCCGACGGGCAAGAACTCCACCGCCGCTGCGCCGCCCCCAACAAGCGTCTGGTGCTCATCCCTGGCGCAGGCCACAACGACATCATGATCACGGGGATGTCCGACTACTTCACGGCCATCAACCATTTCGTCTTTGCGACACCCTGAAGTATCGCCAGCGAACGGAAGCGTAGGAAAAGCGAATGAAAAACGAAGGAGCAAGAGCAAAATCTATGGACACCGACACCTTCAAAGCACTGATCGTTGACCTCAAAGACAAGACGGTCCACGCCGCCATCCAGGAAACCCCGCGTGACGCCCTCCCCCCCGGCGAGGTACTGGTCGCGGTGGCCTATTCCAGCCTCAACTACAAAGACGGTCTGGCCATCACGGGCAAGGGCAAGATTGTGCGCAGCTACCCCATGGTCCCCGGCATTGACCTGGCAGGCACCGTCATCGAATCGCAGTCGCCCGATTTTCAGCCGGGCGACGAGGTTATCCTTACCGGCTGGGGCGTTGGCGAGCGCCATTGGGGGGGGTACGCTCAGATAGCGCGAGTCCAGGCCGGGTGGCTGCTGCCGCTGCCTGCTGGCCTCACCATGGCCCGGGCTATGGGCATCGGGTCGGCAGGCTTCACCGCCATGCAGTGCGTGATGGCGCTGGAAGAACACGGCGTCACCCCCTCATCGGGCGAGGTCGTCATCACCGGGGCGACCGGGGGGGTCGGCAGCTTTGCCATAACCATCCTGGCAAACCTGGGCTACTCGGTTGTGGCGGCAACGGGCCGGCCCCAGTTCCACGACTACCTGCGCGAGCTTGGAGCCAGCGGTTTCCTGGGGCGCGACGACCTGGCAGGCCCGCGCAAACCCCTGGAGTCGGAGCGATGGGCCGGAGCTGTAGATGTGGTCGGCGGGTCGGTGCTGGCCGGCTTACTCCCTTCTATGGCCTATGGCAGCAGCGTGACGATGTGCGGCCTGGCCGGGGGGAGCAGCCTGGAAACCACCGTCTTCCCCTTCATCCTGCGGGGTGTCAACCTCCTGGGCATCGACTCGGTGAAGTGCCCCCCTCCGCGCCGCCGCCTCATCTGGGAGCGCATCGCACGGGAAGTTCCGCTGGAAAAGCTTGATGCCGTAATGCAGGTAGAACCACTGGAACGCCTCCTCACTCTGGGGGACGAAATCACTCAAGGGAAGGTACGCGGGCGGGTCGTCGTTGATGTAAATGGGTAGCAGGAACTTCCAGGATGTCCATTTTTCTTTCCATCCTCATTATTATCATTGCCAGCACCACCCTGGCAACGTTCGTCGCAGCGCGGGCATGGGACTATCGCCCATCCCGCTTTTTCGTTATCCTGACGGGGACGCTGGTCTTCCTGAACAGCCTGGAGTTTATCCGGTCGGGCGTTGTCGACCCGGGGGTTGGCTACACCATCGGCTCTATCGTCTATATTTGCCTGATCCTGGTCAATGCCACCACGCTGATGCTGTTCATCCTGATCTTCGTGCCGCATTGGTGGCACGGCTCCCACCCCATCCGGTGGGTCATCGTGCCCTACAGCATCATCCTGGTGCTGGTCTGCCTGGACCTGCTGTTCCCCATCGACTGGTTCTTCAACGGGGTCTACCAGTTCCACGGGGTCTATCGGCTGCGGCTCCTCCATCCAGGCGGGAGCATCCTGCTCGGGGCGCTCCTGCTCACCTGGACCATCCATATTGGTATCCTGGTCAGAGCATTCATCCAGCAACCACAGGTCCGCATCGCTATCGGGGTGCTGGTCGCGGCCCTGCTCATCTCGCTGGTGGGAGACGTTGTCGTCACCACGTTTCGGCTGCCGGGCGCTTTTGCCAGCGTCATCAAGTCGCTGCCCATTATCGGTGCGCTGGCCTACATGGTGCTGCGCACTCGCCTGCTCACCCCCACCCGCGCAGCGCTCGACCTCGCCATCCGCGCCATGCACGACCCGGTGATGGTCTTTGATTCGGACCACACCCTGGTCTACGCCAACCCCTCTGCTATGGCGCTTGGTCTCACCCCGGGGTGCTCCATGACCGAGGTGCTCCACGAGGCCGGGGTATCCGCCGAGGGGGTTGCTGCCCTGGCCCCCGCGACCGGCAAGGACACCGTTTCGGTCGCCCGGAAGATAACCCTGGCCGGTCGCCAGTTTCTTGCTCGCCGCACACCTGTGACCCGCGAAGGGGGGCAGGTGGTCGGGGCCTTGCTGATGGGACGGGATATTACCGAGGTGGAGCAGCGGACCGCGCAGCTTGAACGGGAACGAGCACAGCTTGATGCCGCGGTGCGCCAGCTTGAAGCCGAGCAACAGGAACGGGCTTCCCTCGCCGCCGCCGTGCGCTCCCTCTCGCTCCCTGTTATCCCGGTGCTGGAAGGAGTGCTGGTGCTGCCGCTCATCGGAGAATTCGATGCCGACCGCATCAGCGACTTTATGGAGGTGCTGTTGTCCAGCATCGAGCGCTACCGCACCCGCATGGTGCTCATCGACATCACTGGCCTGCCACTGCTTGACCCGGAGGGAGCCGCGGGGTTGGTACAGAGTGTGCAGGCCGCCACGCTGCTCGGGGCACGCTGTGTGCTGGTGGGGGTGCGCCCGGAGATTGCCGAATCGCTCGTATCCCTGGGGGTGTCCCTGGACACGCTGGCAACAGCGGCAACGCTCCAGCAGGCGCTTCAAACAACTGCTCGTTCGGTCTTTACGTCACCCACCCTGACCAGAGGCAGGACTGTGAGATGACGCTATCTGTTGAACACTGATACGTGCCGCAAGCTGCTGCGCCACGGTGCGGAATACCTCGGCATAGGCGTCCGGAGCATCGCTGGTGGTAGCCGGAACGCCTTCGTCGCCGCCTTCGCGCACGCTGAGGCCAAGCGGAATCTGCCCGAGCAGCGGCACATCAAGCTGGTTGGCCAGACGCTCGGCTCCTCCTCGACCAAAGATATCATAGCGCTTGCCTGTGTCGGGAGCCACAAAGTAGGCCATGTTCTCGACAATCCCGAGCATCGGGACCTCGACCTTCTGGAACATCTTCATCGCCTTCACCACGTCAGCCGTTGCAACAGTCTGGGGGGTCGTCACGATGAGTGCCCCGCTGAGCGGCAGCGACTGCGCCATGGTCAATGCCACATCGCCCGTTCCGGGGGGCATATCGATGATGAGGTAGTCCAGCGGACTCCACACCACGTCATAGAAAAACTGGCGCAACAACTGCGTCACCATCGGGCCGCGCCAGATGATGGGCTGGTCTTCCTCTATCAGCAGACCGAGCGAAATGACCTTGACCCCATGCACCTCTAGCGGAAGAATGACCATCTGGCCGTCTTCTTTTTCATAGGCTTTTGGATATTCCGTAATGCCCATGATGATCGGCACCGATGGCCCGAACACGTCCGCATCGAGCAACCCGACCCGCGCCCCCTCCTGCGCCAGCGCCACGGCCACATTTGCCGCAACGGTTGACTTGCCCACGCCACCCTTGCCAGCCGCCACCGCAATGACATGCTCGACCCCGGGAATGGCCTGCTTGTCGGGCAACCCCTGGTGGCCGCCGCGGGTGCGGGCGGTCATCTCTACCCGTACGTCTCGCACGCCGGGGATGGCCCGAACCGCGGCCTCAGCCGAATCCTGAATCTGGCTCTTGAGTGGGCAGGCGGGGGTTGTTAGCTCAATCGCAAATGCCACCACCCCGTCATCCACGGTCACATTCTTGATCATATTGTTCGAAACGAGGCTGCCGCCTAACTCCGGCTCTGGCACCGTTTCGAGTGCCGCGAATACCTGTTCTCTGGTAACGGTCATCACCTTTCCTCTTTCCAATGCTTTCGTCTCTTCAAAATGGTACTATCAGCGCTATTATACCAGATTTCAAAAGATACGTCTATCGTAACTTCCCCCTTCTCCCCCATCATACCAGAGCTGCGAGCCTTATACGAGCAGGCGGGCAACCGTCGCCTGGCGATAGCGGAAGATGCGGTGCAGTTGCAGGCGGATGAGCGGGTGAATGATGGCGCTCAGGGGATCCAGGGGGAGCCGGTAGCGCACACTGTCTTCCATCACCGTCTCCGGGCCGGCCTCGCCCGGTTGCTCATAGAAGTGGTGGGTGTGCTGCCAGAAGGCGTAGGGGCCGCGCACCTGCTCATCGACAAACGCTTCGGGTGGCTGCCAGCGAGCAATGCGCGTCTGCCAGAGCATGGGCATCCCGAGCAGCGAAATCTGATAGTCAATCAGGGTCCCCTCGGCCATCGTGATGGGCTGCGGGGTCAGGATGCGAAACCGCAGCTCCGGCGGGGTGATACGTTCCAGGTTGGCGGCATCGGAAAAAAACGGAAACACCTGCTCACGCGGAAGCGGCAGGGTCATCGAAGTCATAAAAAGGTGGTGGGACATTATGAACCTCCGGTTTTATTGGCATCCCCAACCGGTGGGATGTCTTCATCTTTGGGCGATTGCACTGCAGAACTCTCCCCTTCAGGTGCAGCAGGATGTCGCTCAGTCACCCTCCCAATCTCCCTCTATCGCGGTGCCCTGGATAAAAGCCTGCTGGCGTACCTCCTCGGCTAATTGCTGAAAATGGCTGACCAACTCGGTACGAGGAACCTCTCGCAGCATAGTCGCACGTCGCTGTGCTTCGGCACGGATGGCAGTCACCGAGATACGCGGTACGCTCCTGCCCTGTCGCTGTTTGAGGTAGGTCACAAATGTGGCAACCAGGGCCAGGTCTTCCTCCGGTAAATGGTCCAGATCGCTGGAAACTTGCTCAATAAGCTGTTGTGACGTAAGATTCAGCATAGGCTCGTTTCTTTTCCTGTGGCTTATCAAGCGGTACGTCCTGTTCTGCCATCGCTCGTTTATCATCGGCAGGGCCGCCGCGACACAGACCAGATGATCCCGATAACCAGCGTCCCCATGGCGGTCAGAGCCACCAGTTTGGCCGCGGGCGTCATCCAATCAAGCAGCGCAATACTGCCCGCCGCCGCACTCAACCCATAGTAAAAACCAGCAACCTGACGCTGCGAAAACCCCAGGTCAACCAGGCGGTGGTGCAGGTGGTCGCGCCCCGACGCCGCCGCCGACCGCCCATGCCGCAGCCGCCAGAGAATGAGCCAGGCCATATCCACGAGCGGAACCGCCAGCACCAGCAGCGCCGTGGCCAGCTTCGCCCCGCCAATAATCGCGCTGACCGCCAGCACATAGCCCAGGGTCATCGCCCCCACGTCGCCCATAAAGGTCCGCGCCGGGTGGGCATTGAAGGGCAGAAACCCCGCGCAGGCCCCCGCCAGGGCCAGCGGCAGCAGTGCCACGGTCCACTGCCCCAGGTGCAGCGAATGAAGCGCCAGCACCAGCGCCGCAATGAGCGTCACCCCCGCAGCCAACCCGTCCAACCCGTCCACCCAGTTGAGCATATTTTGCAGCCCGACCACCCACAGGACCGTAGCCCCTACCGCCAGCCATGGGCTGAGCGCATGCAGATGGACCTGGTCAATGAACGGGAAGTTGAACGCTGTCAGAATGATACCGCGGGCCTCGGTCAGGTGTCCGCTTGCATCAGGGTACAGCGTATGGTCCCACAGGTAGGGGCCGACCGCCACCAGCGCCGCCCCGATGTGAACCCCCAGACGCAGCCCCGCCGAGAGCGGGCGCACATCGTCTATGAAGCTGACCCCCGCCACAAGAGCAGCCCCGGCCAGCAGCAACCCCAACCGCAGGTGCTCATAGGGGGAGCGCTGGAGCAGGGGAGAGCGCGATTCGAGCACGAGCGACAACAGCAGTGCCCCCACCAACCCGCCAAGAATGGCAAGCCCCCCGACCGTAGGCGTGGGAGACTGGTGGATGTGGCGCGGGCCGGGGTAGGCCAGCCAGCCCCGTCGGATGCTCAGGCGCGTGACGGGTGGAACCAGCAGGGCCGTCAGAACCATGGCCACACCACCGGTCAGCGCCAGCGCAACTATCATCATGTGTCAAACTGACGGTCCCCTGCATCGCCCAGGCCCGGCACAATGTACCCCTGCTCATTGAGGTGGCTGTCAATCGCCGCCAGATGAATGGAAACATCCGGGTGGGCCTTCACGAGCGTGCGGATACCCTGCGGAGCCGCGATAATCCCCAGAAACTTGATGCGGCTGGCTCCCCAATATTCCTTCAAGATATCTATCGCCTCTACTGCCGTCCCCCCCGTTGCCAGCATCGGGTCCAGCACAAAGGTCAGGTCGATATCCTCCTCCGACGGGGGATTGTCATAGTACGTCACCGGTTCCAGCGTCTCGTGGTCCCGATAGATGCCGATATGCCAGACGGGGACCGCCGGCAGCATATCGAGAATGGCGTCGGCCATCCCAATGCCTGCCCGCAGCACCGCCATCAACCCCACCCGCACCGAAATCTCGTAGCCCGGGCAGCGGTCGATGGGGGTCTGCACGGTCAGGGGAGCCACCGGTATATCCTGGCTGGCTTCGTAAAACAGCAGCAGCGTGATTTCTCGCAGCAGCATCCGGAATTTGCGGGACTCGGTAAAGTGGCTGCGCATGAGTGCCAGCTTGTGCTGCACCAGAGGATGCTGCGAAACAGAGACGTTCTCGGGAATGGAAAAAGGACCGTGTTCGTTCAATCAAGTATCCGTTAGTTTATAGCCCACCCCCCGCACGGTGAGAATAATCCGCGGACGGGACGGCTTGACTTCTACCTTTTCGCGCAATCGGCGCACACACACATCGACCAGGTTGGTTTCTCCGACATACTCATAGCCCCACACCTCGCGGAAGAGCGTTTCGCGGTCGAAGACTCGCCCGGCATTGGCGGCGAGGAAGTAGAGCAACTCAAACTCCATCGGGGTCAGCGCCACCTCGTCCCCCCGCACTGTGACGCGGTGGCGGGGTTCATCGATTTCAAGCTCACCCACCCGCACCACCGGCGGTGCCTTGCGCACATTGCGCGTCTCGACGCGGCGCAAAATCGATTCCAGGCGAGCAATCAGTTCGGCAATCTTGAACGGCTTGGTGATGTAGTCATCTGCCCCCAGTTCAAAGCCATGCACCACATCGTCGGTTCCATCCCGCGAGGTCAGGATGACAATCGGGACATCGCTGTGTTCGCGGATGCGTTCGCACGCCTGGAACCCATCCACATAGGGCATCATCACATCCAGGATAACCACATCGAAGTCGCCTTCTTCAAACGACTTGATGGCCTCCAACCCATTTTCAACTGCCACGACTTCGTACCGCGGGTCTTCCAGGGTAATCTGGATAAACCGCGCAATATTCGGGTCATCGTCCGCAATGAGGATACGCCGCTGCTGCGGTTCTTCGGATGACCGGGCAGAGGTACTTTTGTATGGGTGGGGCATCGCGCAAAACCTATACCGCTTCTTCCAGGTAGGTCCGATAGTCGGAGCGCTCCGTCCGCGGGACGAGAATCGGGTGTCCGCGCTTGTGGACGACCTCGGCATTGATGATACACCGCCCGATGTGTTCTTGCGATGGCACTTCGTACATCACATCCAGCAATACATCCTCGACAATCGTCCGCAGCGAGCGAGCACCGGTCCGAATCTCCATCGAACGGTCGACAATCGCTTCCAGGCCATCGGCGGTGATTTCCAGTTCCACATGGTCGAGCGCCAGCATCTTTTGATACTGCTTGACCAGCGCGTTCCGCGGCTCGGTGAGAATGCGCATCATGGCGGCCTTGTCCAGCGGCTCCAGCGCGACCATCACCGGCAGTCGCCCGATAAATTCAGGGATGAAGCCATATTGCAACAGATCATCGGGGATGATCTGGGCCAGCACCTCGTAGTCAGTCCCCTCCCCCTCATGATGGGGCAGACCTTCTGCCTTCCCGTTGGTTCCGTGAGAGTGAGAGTGAGAGTGAGAGTGAGAGTGAGATGGTGCATAGTCCTGGTCTTTGCTGGCGTGGTGCCCATTGCGCAGATGCCCGTTGCGAAAGCCGATAGTCTTGCCGCGGCTGGTTCGCCGCATCACAAGGTGGTCAAGCCCCTCGAACGCCCCCCCGCAGATGAACAGGACATTCGTGGTGTCAAAGGGGATGTACTCCTGCTGCGGGTGCTTCCGCCCCGGCAGCGGTGGCACGTGCGCCACCCCACCTTCCAGGATTTTCAGCAATGCCTGCTGCACCCCCTCCCCCGATACATCGCGGGTAATCGAGGGGTTGTCCTCCTTGCGAGCGAGCTTATCAATCTCATCGATATAGATGATGCCGGTCTGTGCCCGCTCGACGTTGCCTTCGGCGGCCTGGATGAGCCGCAGCAAGATGTTCTCCACATCCTCCCCGACATACCCGGCCTCGGTGAGCGCGGTCGCATCGGCAATGGCAAAGGGTACATCCAGCACCCGCGCCAATGTCTGAGCCAGCAGCGTCTTGCCAGAGCCAGTTGGCCCCATCAGCAAGATGTTACTCTTGCCCAGTTCCACGTCATCCACCTTCATCCCTGCTCGCACACGCTTGTAGTGGTTGTAGACGGCAACGGAGAGCACCACCTTGGCGCGTTCCTGCCCGATCACGTGCTGGTCCAGTTTCTCCCGCAGTCGTCGCGGGGTCGGGAGACGGGAGGGGCCGGTAATCTTGCCATGACGCAACGCAGCAGCCTGTTGCTCCGCTTCTTCTGCGATGATGGCACTGCACAGGGCCACACACTCATCGCAGATAAAGACCGTGCCCGGCCCGGCAATCAATCGCCGGACCTCATCCTGCCCTCGACCACAAAAAGAACAGATATAGGCTCCCCGACTACTGTTTCGAGAACGATTCATACCGAATTCTCCCCTACAATTCCACCCTGGTCCCTCGTCCTGTCGCCATATCGTCGCGGTTGATGATATCATCAATGATACCGTATTCGACCGCTTCCTGGGGGTTCATAAAGAGGTCGCGGTCAAAATCCCGCGAGATACGTTCAATGCTCTGCCCGGTATCGCGGGAGAGCAGTTCGCGGATGATGCGCTGCTCCCGCAGCAGTTCGCGGGCCATGATTTCCACATCGGGCGCATAGCCGCGGGCCCCGCCCCCCGCCGGGTGCATGTGAATGGTCGAATGGGGCAGACTGTAGCGTTTGCCCCTCGCGCCCCCCGCCAGCAGCGGGGTAGCCATACTTCCGGCCATCCCCAGGCAGAAGGTGGCGACATCGGCCCGGATTGAACGCATCGTATCATAAATAGCCAGCCCCGCGGTAATCGAGCCGCCAGGACTGTTAATATAGAGATTTACATCTCGTTCCGGGTCTTCATGGTCTAGATAGAGCAACTGAGCCACAATCAAGTTGGCTATCTGGTCATCAATCGGGGTTCCAAGCAAGATGATGCGCTCTTTGAGCAAGCGTGAAAAGATGTCAAACGCCCGTTCTCCCCGGTTGGTGTTTTCCACCACCATCGGGATCAGCAGGGATGGAGATAAAGATGCTTTTTCCCCATTCCCCTCTTGCTCGCTGCTCCCCGAAGACCTCCACTCCGTCGCGTGAGAAGAGATCCAGTTCATGCGTAACCTGCTACTTTCTCTGTGTTCAAATGTACTCGAACGTACGCTTTGTCCATTTCCGAAATTCCTGCTTCGACCTGCACGGCGCTCTCAAGCGAACGTCTGACACGCAGTCCACAGGCGTCTTTTACGTCCCGACGTAGCCACGACCGGGGACGACCAGTTCAAGACTGGTAGCCTGGAAAAGCGATTTGGTTGCTCTCGCCTCTCCGATACGATGGAGGAAGCCATCTCGCGTCCACCCGCCCCAGGGGGCCTTTTTCATCGTAGGTAAGCGCAACCGGGCTGCTCTCATCGCCCATCATCGGCGCTCCAACAGGCTTGGCTCTCGCGCTATTGGGGCCTCCGTGAAGCACGTTCTTTGCATTCTGCTCCTTTCTTTTCTTTGTGCGCATTCTGAGACCTCCTGTTCACTTTCGGGTGGGTTTTGCCCATCGAGCTATAGCTCCCTTATCCATGCCGTTCCTTGCACTTACCCACAGTATACCGCTATCTCTGCTCCAGTTCAACACGTTCGGGTTCGGTCGGGAACTGCGCGTCGTCCTCGTCCTCGTCCTCGTCCCCGCTCCTAGGGTGCTCCGCTGCATCGGACGGCGGGCTACCCGTCGCAATCGCTATCACCCGTTCGCGCAGCTTGCGGTCCAACACCGCCTGAACCACCCGTTCGCGGAGGGGTCCCAGGAGTTCCCGTCGAATATGGTTCCGCTCCCCTTCACTATACTTGCGCAGGATAGCCTTCACCTCTTCGCGGACATCCCCGTCCGTTACCGTAATCCGCTCCTGTTCGATGAAGCGGGTAAGGACCAGGGTCGTGCGATGGTGCTGCTCCGCCATCGGCATCAACCGTTGAATAGCTTCTTCGCGGGTCTGTCCCTGGCGCTCAAGCACCTGATCCATAGTCAGACCCACGCGGGCAAGATCTTGCTCTTCCTCGTTCAACAACTGTTCGGCAACGTTGGCAATAATCTCTTCCGAAGCGTCGTATTCGGCCTGCACCACCAGTTGAGCGACAAACTGGTCGAACACCTGCTTCTCCGCAGCCTGACGTGCGGAATGTTCGAGGCTCTGGCGAACGTATTCTCGCAGGTCGTCCAGCGTCCCCTCCGGCAGTTCCATATCGAGCACTTCTTCCCAGGAGGGGAGAAACCGTTCGTGCAGGCCCATCACCGCTATCTTGAAGGTCACATCTTTCCCGCGCAGCAGTTCATTCCCGTGGTCATCGTGCATCCGCGCGGTCGTTTCGATGTGGTCCCCGACCTGTGCTCCTATCAGACTCTCATACACCTCGTCTACCAGGTGGTCCGGCTCAAGCACCAGCGTGGCCTGCGGCGTTTCCTGCCCTTCAGTTGGCTGATTCAGGGGCCGGTCCCCGTCGAACATCTCGGTCCGCACGGTGAGTTGGTCGCCCTGACGGGCAGGCCGCGGTTCTTCCACTTCCAGCAGCGCCACATGCTTCTCGCGGAGGTTGGCCATCCCCCGCTCGACCATCCCATCCGTGACGGGCGCGACTTCAAGCGGAATGTGAATTGTATGGTAATCTGGCAGGATGAGGGTGGAGGCAACGGGCACCGTGAACCGGAAACTCAAGGTTTCCGTCAGATGAATCGATTCGATGTTGATCTGGCCAACCGGTGTGAGGTGTTCTTGCTTCAAAACCTCCTCAACCGCGCGTTCAATCAGGTCATTGGAAGCTTCTTCAAAGAGGACCTCACGCCCAAAGTGGCTTTCGATGACCGAGCGTGGGGCTTTGCCTTTGCGAAACCCGCGGATACTGTGTTTTTGTGCCAACCGACGGGCCGCCCGATCAAGCCCTTTTTCAACCTGGTCATGGTCAAGCTCTATTTCAAATGCAACCACACTTCTGGGCAATTTTTCTTTTGTAACCTTCACCAGACACCTGCGCGGTGAGTCCCACCCCGTTTGTCATCAACAGCAGTGGAAAAAACCGCACCCTCCTTTCTGCTTTCCAAACCGCTTTCATTTTCCAATTCGTGCCATGTTCTGTCTTTCCTGTGGCCCATTATAGCATGGTTCACGAACGATTGTCGATTCTCGATGGTCGCAACATGAGGTATAATCAGGGGAATACCATGGCCTCTGGTCCCTTGAGTTGCTCCCCTGCCTGTCGACTGGTTGGTTCATGGTCATTGATGAGTAGAGGTGATGGAGATGATGGAGATGATGGATAGGGTCGATGAGGGTCGATATGGTAGACGCAGACATGCAACCCCTGCAATCCCTGGACGGAGCGCCAGCAACCCCCGACCGGAGCGAGGAACGCAGTCGTGAACTGCGGGGACGGCTGCTGGAAATTGCAGAACATGAAATTGGTCGCATCATTCTTGATATCCATGACGGTCCCGTCCAGAATATTTTTGCCGCGCTCTCGCAGTTGAACATTGTCCAGCGGCATCTTGCGCGTCGGGAAGGCGAGGGGGAAGCGGGGGATGCGGCGCAAACCCTTGAGCGACTGCGGAAATCTATCAGCCTGCTGGAGCACTCGCTCAATGAAATTCGCACGTTTATGGGGATGTTTCGTCCCCCGGAGTTCGAACGGCGCACGCTGCTTTCGGTGCTGGATGGGCTGGTCATCCAGCACGAAGAACTGACCGGTCATTCGGTCACGATTGATGTTCGCGGGTCTCTGCCCGATGCTTCGCTGCCGGTAAAGATTGCGCTCTACCGCGTCCTTCAGCAAGCGCTGTCCAATTCCTCGCGGCATGCGGACGTCCACGAGCATATGGTCTTCCTGCGCAGCGACGAGCAGACCGTCACGATGGAAGTTGCCGACCACGGGTGCGGGTTCGACCTCACCACGGTGCTTGAGCAGCAAGAAGAAGTGCGGTTCGGCCTCACCGGAATGCGCGAGCGCGTCGAGGTGCTCGGCGGGACATTTGAGATTGAAAGTACCGTCGGGGTTGGTACCTGTGTCCGCGTGACCATCCCCTACCGATGATCGCTTGATCGATGTGATTGTATCGATGATGCTGGACGTGGCGAGTGAGGATAGTGCAATGGCTCCCATCCGAATCATGCTGGCCGATGACCATGCCCTGGTGCTTGAGGGGCTGCGGTCACTCCTGGAAGCGGAAGATGATATCGAAGTCGTGGGCACGGTCAGCGATGGGGGGAAGGTGCTGGACGCCGTGCGCACGCTCAAGCCCGACGTCATCGTCCTGGATGTGCGGATGCCGACCATGGACGGTCTGACCTGTCTGGAGAGTTTGCGGGCCGAGGGGTTGCCCGGCAAGGTGCTGGTGCTCTCGGCCTTCAATGACGGCGACTCCATCCAGGCCGCCCTGGAAAAAGAGGCCGATGGGTTTGCGCTCAAGACGGAGCCGCCGCAGCAAACCATTGATAGTATTCGCCAGGTCTACCGGGGACACCTCGTGTTTCCGCAGGCGGCTCGCCGCTGGCTGCGCACGCAGCGCCAGCGCCCCGAAATCTCGCTGGCCGACCTCTCGGAGCGCGAGGCCGAAGTGCTGGCGCTGGTGGCGCGGGGACTGACCAATGTTCAAATTGCCCACCAGTTGAGCGTGAGCGAGAACACGGTCAAATTTCATCTTCAGAACATCTACCAGAAGCTCAACGTCAACAACCGCACCGAGGCAACCGGTCTCTACTACAAACTCCGCTCGCTCCCCCGCTAGCCCCCGCCAGGGTCGTATCATCTCATCTGCTCCTGCCATCAACCAAACCATCAGCCATCAGGAGCATCAGAAGACCGGGAGGTAGCGGTCAACCTCCCACTGGGACACGAAGGTGCGGTAGTCGTCCCACTCCTGGACCTTGGCATCGAGAAACCGTTCGTAGACATGCGGGCCAAGCGCCGCCTGAACGACCTTGTCCTCCTGCAAGGCTTCCAGCGCCTCCCCGAGTGACCCCGGCAGCACCTCCAGACCGAGCGCCCGCGGGTCCACCTGAAACAGGTCCTCCTCAGCGGCCTCGCTCAAGGGAAGCTGACGGGTAATCCCGTCCAGACCGGAGGCCAGCATCACCGCAAAGGCCAGGTAGGGGTTGCACGAGGGGTCCGGGCAGCGAAGCTCTACGCGCATCGAGTGCGTGCGTCCGACGCTGGTGCAGGGTACCCGCACCAGGGCCGAGCGGTTGGTCCGCCCCCAACTCAGGTAGACCGGGGCTTCGTAGCCGGGCACCAGACGCTTGTAGGAATTGACCAGGGGAGCCAGGAGCGCGATCATCCCGGGCGCGTGCTCCAGCAGGCCCGCAATGAACTGCCGCGCCAGCTTCGAGAGGTTGTAGGGGTCGTCGGGGCTGAAAAAGACATTCTCCCGGGTGACAATATCCGCGAGGTTCTGATGCACATGCATCCCATTGCCATTGATACCCACGAGGGGCTTGGGCATAAACGTCGCATAGAGGTCGTTGGCCTGGGCAATGGCCTTGACCGCCACCCGCGAGATGATGCCGTTGTCGGCGGCCTGGAGCGCCTCACGGTAGCGCAGGTCGATTTCATACTGTCCCGCCGAAACTTCGTGGTGGCTGGCCTCCACCTCGATGCCGACCTTCTGAAGCGACCGCACAACCTGGTTGAGCACATGCGTGGCCCGGTCGGGCGACGAATCAAAATAGCTCGCTTTGTCGTGCGGGACCGGGTGGGTCAGGCTCTCGGGACCCTGGCGGAAGAGAAAGAATTCCAACTCTGGCCCGACCTCGTAGATATAGCCCATCTCGGCGGCCTGCTGCAAGACCCGCATCAGCACATAGCGCGGGTCTCCCGCAAAGGGGCGGCCATCCGGAGTATACACGTTGCATATCAGACTGGCGGTGGTGCCCCCATACCCGCGGTCCCAGGGGACTTTGCGGTAGGTAGACAGGTCCGGCTTCAGGTACATGTCACTTTCGGCAACCCGTGCAAACCCCTCGATAGACGACCCATCGAACCACACCCCATGCTCGATAGCATCTTCCAGACGCTGCACCGGGATCGTGACAGTCTTGACCGTCCCGAGAATATCAATGAATTGCAGGTTAATGAACTCAACCTGTTCTTCCAATGCCTGCGTAATAACGGTTGTTCGTTTATCTTCACTCATACCCTGCTCTTCCCCTCCCCTGCCAGACTTGCATCATCCCGTACGTCCTGGACGAGCCGGGACCCTGTGCTCATGCTCCCGACAGGAGTATTGAACCATCCGGCTCCTATTATACACGACCCGCACCAGAGGTGTCATCCTGAGAACAGGAAACAAGGAGCAGAGCGCAAAGGGCAGAGAGCAGAGAGCCAGCAGCAGGGGACAGGTGCTCATCCCCCATCCTGAGCAGCGGTGTGCGACAGGACCAGACGATGGACCTGCTGCTCCTGCGTCATCCCCTTGAGCAGCACCGAGCGGCTTTCCAGGGGAGCAGCCGCAAGGTGGTTGGACAGGAGCGCCTGAACCTCGGCGTCGGCCCGCACCTGCTCCGTGAGAACCATATCCCCCCCGGTGGAAAGACCCTGCACGCGGGCCGCCATATTGACGGTGGTGCCAAAATAGTCCGGGCGGTCGTTGAGCGTCACGCTCAGGCACGGGCCGCTGTGGACGCCGACCTTGAGGATGAGGCGTTCGTCATCGGTCAGGCGATAGCGCTGGTTCAGGGCATCAATGGCGTGCTGCATCGCCAGGGCCGCCTGCATCGCCGCAAGGGGGGTCTGGAAGACCCCCAGAATGGCGTCACCAATGGTCTTGACTACGGTTCCCCCGTATTCATCGGCAATGCGAAACAGTTCGTCAAAATGGAGCCGCACCAGGTGGTAGGCGCGGGGGTCGCCCCGTCGGGCATACATGGCCGTGGAGCCTGCCAGGTCGGTAAAAATGAGCGATACGCGGGTGACATCCAGGCTTTCGTTTGGGAGCAACCGCTGCTGTGGAAAGAGGCGCTGGAAGTCGGGCAGGGTGAGCAGCGACAGCCCGTGCGTCGGTCCCAGGCGGGCGTCTATCTCCTTCCGAAACGCCGGTTCGTTGGCCGGTGCTCGCAGGGTGCGCAGCCGCTTGTGGATACTGAAGGTGACATGCACCTCGTCGTCAAGGTGGGGGGCAAAGTGGTTGCCGCAATGAGGGCAGTCCGCATCATGGCGCAGGTCGCCCAACGAGGTGTTGCGGTCGTCGATACCGTTGCAGGCCGGGCAGCGCACTTCCCAGTGCAGCGTAATACCCCCCTCGTAGAGCGCCGCCATAAGCAGCTTCAAGGTGGCTCGCTCGGGGTGTTCCAGGCGTTCGGCAAGGTAGCGCGGGTTGCAGTGGAACACTTCCCGGTCCGGCGCGGTTTCCAGAAATGCGACAAACGGCTTGAGCAGGTCAGGGGCCAGGGCGTGCCGCTCCTCCAGGGTAGAAGCCACTTCGCGGAAGTCGGGACGCCGTTTGAAGAGACGGAGCATGGGATTCTTCTCCTTTTCTGCTGATGATACCAGGTACCGGGATATCGGGTGCGACCAGGTCCATTCTGTATTTTACCTGATGAACGGGGGTGGCCCGGTTTTTCGGGGTTGAGAACCTGAGCACCCGGGGAGGAGCGGGGGACTTCTGTTCCCCCCCGGTCCTCCCCGGCATTGCCCCCCTCCCGAATCTGTGGTACACTACCGAGCCAGAGACGGGGAGGGCATGGCGGTATTCGCACAATCCCCGTCAGGATATGGAGAGGCAAGAACCAGCATGACCCGGCTCGACCTTGAACTTTTCTTCCCCCCCATCCCCCGGCGCATTGCCCGTCTGCTCGACCTTGCCTACAACCTGTGGTGGAGCTGGCACCCCGAAGCTCAAAGCCTCTACTGGCAGATTGACCCCGATCTGTGGGAACTGGTCTACCACAACCCGGTGCGCTTCCTGCGCGAGGTGCGGCAGCGGCGGCTCGACCACGCAGCGGGGAACCCCTCCTACCTCCAGCAGTTTGACAGCGTGCTGGCAAATTTCGATGCTTACATGAATACGCAGGAACCCCGGCAAACCGGGGCCTCCCCTCCCTCCCCCGACGAAACCAGCACCATTGCCTACTTCAGCGCCGAATTTGGCCTGCACGAATCGCTGCCCATCTACTCCGGTGGTCTGGGTATCCTCGCCGGCGACCTGGTGAAGGAGGCCAGCGATATGAGGATGCCGCTGGTGGCGGTCGGCTTCCTCTACCCCCAGGGCTACTTTCACCAGCGCATAGACGCGGAGGGCCAGCAGCAGGCAGACCATCAGAAACTCCACTTTGCCGACGCGCCAGTCATCCCCGCCCGCACCCCCGCCGGTCACGAGGTGGTGGTCGGCGTCGAACTGGCCGGACGGATGACCTACGCCAAAGCCTACCGCATCCAGGTCGGGCGGACCCCCCTCTTCCTCATGGACACCGATATCCACCCCAACAGTGAACAAAACCGTCAACTTCTGGCGCGGCTCTACAGCGGCGACCAGGAAATGCGCCTGGCCCAGGAAATCATTCTGGGTATCGGGGGGGTGCGCGTGCTGCGACAGCTTGGCCTCTCTCCCACTGCCTGGCACCTGAACGAAGGCCACGCTGCTTTCCTGGTGCTCGAACTGATGCGCGAACTGGTTTCGCAGGGGATGGACACGGACCGTGCCCTGGACACCGTGCGCTCCCAGGTCATCTTCACGAGCCACACCCCCATGCCCGCCCCGCACGATGCCTTCGCCGCCGACCTGGTGAAACACTACTTCTGGCGCTACTGGCCTCAGCTCGGGATGAGCTGCGAGGCGTTTCTCAACCTGGCCCGTTCCAACCAGAACTGGGACCCCCTTTTCTCCATGACCGCCCTGGCGCTCCACCTTTCGAGCCGCTGCAACGGCGTCAGCAAGCTCCACAGCCACGTCCTGCGCGAAAAGTGGCAGTGGATGTACCCGGACACGAGCCGTGACGACGTGCCCATTGCCTCCATCAGCAACGGCGTTCATACCGCCTCGTGGCTCGCCCCGGAGCTGCGCCAGATTTATGACACCTACCTGGGAGCAGGGTGGGAAGCGCACCTGGACGCCCCCGACCGCTGGCAGGGCGTTGCCGACATCCCCGACGACGTGTTGTGGAGCGTGCGCCGCCGCCTCCGCCACACCATGGTCGCCTTCGTGCGCGAGCGGGTGCGCCAGCGCTCCCAACGCCTGGAACAGACCCCCCCGGTCTGGCCGGTGCTGGAAGAAGATGCCCTGAGCATCGGCTTTGCACGGCGCTTTGCCAGCTACAAACGCGCCACCCTGATATTCAGAGACCTGGAGCGCTTGAAAACGATCCTCAACCGTCCCGGTCGCCCGGTGCAGGTAATCTTTGCGGGCAAGGCACACCCCGCGGACGAGGCGGGCAAGCAGTTCATTCGGGATATCTACCAGCTTTCGCTTCAGCCGGGGCTGGCTGGTCGTATCGTCTTCCTCGAAGAATACGACATTGCCGTGGGGAGAGAGTTGGTCAAAGGCGTGGATGTGTGGCTCAACACCCCCCGCCGCCCCTACGAAGCCAGCGGCACCAGCGGCCAGAAGGCGTGCCTGAACGGGGTCCCGACTATCAGTGTGCTGGATGGCTGGTGGCCCGAAGCCTCCAACGGGCGCAACGGGTGGGCTATCGGGGAGGAACGCGAATTTGACGACCCTGAAGAGCAGGACCGCAGCGATGCCCACGCGCTCTACCACCTCCTGGAGCACGAGGTCATCCCCATGTTCTACGACCAGCGCGATGGGGGGGATGTGCCGAACGCCTGGGTCTCCGTCTGCAAAGAGGCCATTATGACCGTTGCGCCCCATTTCAGCACCCGACGTATGCTCAAGGACTATCTCACCCAGTTCTATGCCATTTGAACCTGACCCCCTCTGGTACAAGGACGCGCTCATCTATCAGCTTCACGTGCGCTCGTTTGCCGACAGCGATGACGACGGGGTGGGCGACTTCCAGGGGTTGACCGAAAAGCTGGACTATCTGCAAGACCTGGGCGTGACCGCCATCTGGCTGCTGCCCTTCTACCCCTCCCCCCTGCGCGACGATGGCTACGACATTGCCAACTACACCGATGTCCACCCCATGTACGGCACCCTGCGCGACTTCCGCACCTTCCTCGACAAAGCCCATCAGCACGACCTGCGCGTTATCACCGAACTGGTCATCAACCACACCTCCATTGACCACCCCTGGTTTCAGCGGGCGCGGCGCTCCCCGCCCGACAGTTCGGCCCGCGACTTCTACATGTGGAGCGACACCCCCGACCGCTACCGCGAAGCCCGCATTATCTTCAAGGACTTCGAGTTTTCCAACTGGGCCTGGGATCCGGTCGCCCGCGCCTACTACTGGCACCGCTTCTATTCGCACCAACCCGACCTGAACTTCGACAACCCCGACGTGCAGGAGGAAATCTTCAAGATACTCGATTTCTGGCTCGGGATGGGGGTGGATGGCCTGCGCCTGGACGCCATCCCCTACCTGTATGCGCGGGAGGGCACCAACAGCGAGAACCTGCCCGAAACCCACGCCTTCCTGAAGGAACTGCGGGCACACGTCGATACCCACTACGCCGACCGCATGTTCCTGGCCGAGGCCAACCAGTGGCCCGAAGACGCCGTGGCCTACTTTGGCGACGGGGACGAGTGCCATATGGCGTTTCACTTCCCGCTGATGCCGCGTATGTTCATCGCCATTCGGATGGAAGACCGCTTTCCCATCACCGAGACCCTGAACCACACCCCCGCCATCCCGGACGTTTCCCAATGGGCGCTCTTCCTGCGCAACCACGACGAACTGACCCTTGAGATGGTCACGGCGGAGGAGCGGTCGTTTATGTACCGCATCTACGCCCGCAACCCCCGCGCCCGGGTCAACCTGGGCATCCGGCGGCGGCTCGCGCCCTTGCTCCAGAACGACCGCCGACAGATTGAGTTGCTCAACAGCCTGCTTTTCTCCCTCCCCGGCACCCCCGTCATCTACTACGGCGACGAAATCGGCATGGGCGACAA
>DAOTUF010000085.1:0-2211 GCA_034437495.1 Chloroflexaceae bacterium
TTCAGGTCGCCGACGAGCGGGAGGTTGGTCTGGGCTTTCCAGGCTTCGCGCATGAACGCCACCGCCCAGTTCCAGGCGAAGCGGGCATTCCCTGCGGCCTGCCGAAAATGCGGCTCCTGCTCAGGGGCCAGGTTCAGTCGGATCTTGTGTGCTCGTCGGATAGTGCGCATTCTGAGTACTCCTGTTCACTTTCGGGTAGGTTTGGCCCATCTAGCTCTACCTCCGTTCCTCGTTGCTCCGTTCCTCGTTGCTCAAACAGCCACAGTCCGCCAACACGCGAACTGACGGCAAGCTGCTTTCCATCCGGGCGGAAGGCCAGCGTCAGCACGCTCCCCCCTTCCACCTCCAGCGTGTGGACTATCTCCAGCGGTTCCAGGCTCCAGAACTGGACCTGCCCGCTGGCGCTCCCTGTGACCATCAAGCGTCCGTCAGGCGTGAAGGTGACGCTGGTGAACCGTTCCTGCTCCTGGTCTGCCTCGATGCGGTGGAGTTCAGTTCCTGCCCGGTCCCCTTCCCCGTCGATATTCCAGAGCCGCAGGGTTCCATCCAGGCTGGTACTTGCCAGCAGGGGGCCGCCGGGATGGGCCGCCAGACCGGTGATGGTGTCTTCGTGCCCGTGCAGCGTGCCGCGAAGCAGGCCGCTCGGCACCTCCCAGACGGCCATGGCTGGTCTTTTCGATGGCTGCTCCTCCTCCCTCGGGGCGGTCTCGCTACGGGCAACGTCGTTGCTGGCAATCAGGTAGGTGCTACTGCTGTCGAAGGTCAGCGCCGAGATAGGGCCGCCTGGTCCTTCCAGGGTGCGCACCTGCCGGTTGCCCCGTATATCCCATACCGTTACCGTCTGGTTCCTGCTGCTGACGGCAAGCAGGCTGCGGTCCGGGCTGATGGCAACCTGTAGCGCCTTCCCTTCCAACTCTTGCAGGATGGGCGTGCTCGTGCGGGTTTCCAGGTCGAACAGCACGACGCGGCCGGGGTCGCTGCCCGTGGCTATCACCAGTTCGGTGTCACGCAGGAAGGCCAGCGATTGGGAGGTACGGGCCCCGTCTGCCAGACTTACCTGGTGGTTGCGGGCGAGCATGTGCAGGCGCAGGGTGCCGTTTGCGCCCCCCGTCGCCAGGATGTCGCCATCGGGCGAGTAGTCCAGCGCAATCAACGGCCCCTGAGCAATGGGCAGGCGCTCTTCGACCTCGCCGTTCTCGGTATCCCACACCAGCACGGTACCGCTGACGTCGCTGCTGGTGGCCAGCCGGTCGCCACCAGGGTGCCAGGAAAGCCCCATCACGGGGATGCCACGATGGTCCAGCACCGTGCGGAGGGTGCCGCGCTCTGCCTCCCACAGCCGGACCGTCCCATCCTGACTGGCGGTTGCCAGGGTCGTGCCGTCGGGGTCAAAGGCGACTCCCTGCATCGTGACGAGGGCGGTATGGCCGGTGAGGGTGTGGAGCACGCGCCCATCGGAGAGCGCAAGCACCCGGACGGCAGCATCGGTTGCGCCGACAGCCAGGCGCGACCCGTCGGGGCTGAAGGCTATCCCCGTCGTCCAGATGGGCCTTCCGCCAGGGGCATCGGAGGTGATGGCAAAGAACGGCGGTGGTTCGACGGTTCTGGGGGGTGCTGCTCTTTCCTCTCCTGTTCTCTCCGTTCCTCCCACGGGGGTGCCGGTCTGCGTTTCCCAGAGCCGTACGGTTCCGTCGCGGGAGGTGGAGGCCAGCAACCTCCCGTCCGGGCTGAAGGCCACACCGCTGACCATATCGGTGTGGCCGGTCAGGGTATGCACGGTCCGCACGGCCCCCCCCCGCTGCATGTCCCACAGGCGGATGGTCTGGTCGGTGCTGGCGGAGGCGAACATGCGACCGTCGGGTGAGAATGCCAGACTCCGAATCCATCCCGTGTGCCCTTCAAGCCGCCAGAGGGAGCGCCCGGTCTGGACATCCCACACGAGCAGTGAGGTTTCGTCGTCCATTGCGCCAGACACCAGGAGGGTGGGCATCCCCTGCTCTAGCACGGGCGAGAAGGCCAGTGCTGTGACCGTGCCGGCGTGCCCCTTCAGGGTCGAAAGGATGACCTGGTTCAGGGTGTCGTAGAGGAGCACATCACTCCCCATCGCGATGGCGAGCATGTGCCCGTCGGGGGCGTAGTGAGCAACGCCTACCTTGCCCTCGGCTATATGGCGCACGTCGGTGATGTCTCCGAGGGTGCCAAGGGAGAAGG
>DAOTUF010000086.1:0-2782 GCA_034437495.1 Chloroflexaceae bacterium
CCCCGACAATCAACACCTCGACCCGGCCTTCGCGCTCCAGCCGTCGTCCTATCAAGATACCACCGGGTCGATCCTCTTCGGTCCTTTGTCTCGTCTCCTGCTGAATCGTTTGCAGCGCCGACCGGGTGATATACATGACATCTGGCCCGGGCGATGTTGCGCTTCTGTCCATAACTGCTACTTTCTCTGTGTTCAAATGGACCCACAGGTCCGCCGTGTTCACGTTTGAAATTCCTGCTTCATCCTGCGTTGCGCTCTCAAGCGAGTGTCTGACACGCAGTCCACAGGCGTATTTTACGTCCCGACGTAGCCACTGCCGGGGACGACCAGTTCAGGACTGGCAGCCCGGACCGATGATCTCCCTATCTCCCCCATTGTTCCTCCAGGGAACAAAACACCTGCGACCTTCTTCGCCTTTTCCTGTCCTGACTCTGAGATGAAAATGTGTTGCGCACCAGTATAACACATCTCTGCACGCACGACACACACGCCCCATCAACTCGCTTCGCGCCAGGCAGGGAACGCGGGACTCATGACGCAGGAGTCAAAAAAGGCCGATCATCGCCCACCAGTATAACACATCTCCCCCGTCTCCTCTTCATATCCGGAGACGGGGAACAGGCAGGAGTGGGCAGAAATGGTATCCACTGGATAGAAGCGATAATGAGCACCCCCCTTCTCCTGGACCTTCTGCCTATAGACACCCCTCCCGGGATTGGGTATACTATTCAGTGGAGCGCGGCAGAGAGACGAGGGAGGGGGGAAGGACGTGAGGGGCTGTCCCCGCTGAGTAGCGGGGCCGAGGCGCAGGTCGGTTCAGTCAAAAGCCGACGCAAAAGCAAATAGCAAATTAAGGAGTAAAAAGAAAGATGTTTCGAGAGATGATGATTGATACCCAGATGGTCACGCTTTCGGTCGCTCAGCTTGCCGATATTCAAGACGAACTGTACAGCATTCAAGAACTGGTTCGAGACCACCCGGTCGCCAGCGCCAGGATTCGTCAGCTGCTCAAGAAGATAGACACCATGTCCAGAAAGCCACCGCAGTGGCATTCCGTGCAGGACCTCGAAGAGGCGTACGACCACATGGTGGGGTTATCCACGCTCGTGATGCAGGCTCAGCAACAGTGTCAGCAGTAGGCTCGGTCCATAATCCATACCTTACCTTGCTACTTCACTCCGTTTCCCCTCCGCTGCCTTCCCGCACCGCCTCTGCGACCCGTTCCACTTCTGCGCGGGTGAGTTCGGGGTAGAGCGGCAGCGAGAGCACGCGCCCGGCCTGGTGCTCGGTGTGGGGAAGGGTTCCCCTCCCCACGGGGCGCATCGGGACGTGCGCGTAGGCCGGCTGCATGTGGGCAGGCAGCGGATAATGTACATCCGTCCCGATGTGCTGCCCGGTCAGGTGGGTGCGCAGCGCGTCACGCTGATTGCTGGCTATCACGTAGAGGTGGTAGACGTGCCCCGGCGCATTGGACGGAAGCGTCAGCGGCAGGTCCGCCAGGAGACTCCCATACCACGCGGCCCGTTCGCGGCGGGCCGCGTTCCACGCTTCCAGGTGGGTGAGTTTGACCCGCAGTATGGCCGCCTGCACCTCGTCCAGGCGCGAGTTGCGCCCACCTCGTTCCGTCACCACGTACTTACTGCCCCACCCATACTGGCGCAGCTTCCGCAGCCGCTCCGCAAGAGCACCATCGTTCGTCACTACGGCCCCCCCATCTCCCAGTGCCCCCAGGTTCTTGGAGGGGTAGAAGCTCCAGCAGCTACACGTCCCCCATGCCCCGGCCCGCCTGCGGTTCCCGCCGCCATCGAGGGTCCAGGCTCCGTGTGCCTGGGCCGCGTCCTCAATCACGGCCAGGCTATGGCGGTCAGCTACCGCCATCAATGCGGGCATGTCTGCCATGCGCCCGTAGAGGTGGACGGGCAGGATGGCGCGAGTGCGCGGGGTGATAGCCGCTTCGACTGCGCGGGGGTCTATGGTGTGGGTGTCGGGGAGGATATCTACAGAGACCGGGCAAGCGCCGGTCTGGATAATCGCCGCGGCCTGGTACATGCCTGCGTTGGCAACGGTGATGACTTCGTCGCCCGGCCCGATGCCCAGGGCGGCCAGCGCCAGGTAGAGCGCGTCGGTGCCGCAGGCAACGCCTACCCCATACTCGACCCCGCAGTAGGCCGCAAATTCCTGCTCGAACGCGGTCACTTCGGCTCCCAGGATGTACCACCCGCTGTGCAGCACCCGCGCAACGGCGGCGTCAAGTTCGGCCTGGATGCTGCGGTATTGCCGTCCGAGGTCTCCGAAAGGGACAGAAAGCTGGTTCATGTTTCATCCAATCCAATCGCTGATCGTTGATGGTTTGCCAGGGCTGTTCTTGTACCAGGTACTATAGCATACGGTGGTCTGGTCCTTGAATGGTAGGGGTAGCCTGTTATCCCACACCGTTCCAGGTTGCTCCTTCAGCTCATCCCCCCTTCCCCGTCTCCGGGGGGCGGGTTGAGCATTTCAGCCAGACGGCGGAGCAAGCCGGGCCTGCCGATAGCCCCGAGCACCGCCGTCCGTATGTGTTCGGCGGTCTCCTCGTCCACCTCCTGCGCATGCGCGATGCGGTTGCGGTCCTGCCGCAGACTGTCAATATCGATGAGCAGCCGTTCAAATGCGGCAGGGTCCGCACCACCAGGCGTCACGATATGGGACAGAAAGATGCTCCAGTTGTGCGGGTTGTGGTCGTTGCTCTCCCGTCGGTAATACGTGGCCCCGGGCGTGCCAAACGTAAACTCGCGTGGCTGCA
>DAOTUF010000087.1:0-2747 GCA_034437495.1 Chloroflexaceae bacterium
GTTCGCTCGTTCATGTGGTCGCTGCGGCGTTCGGGGTGTCGGCTCTGCTGGTGTCGTCGTCGCTGGCTTTCGCTGTGGTCAAATACCTGGGGGCAGCCTACCTGGTCTATCTGGGTATCCAGAAGTTGCGCGAACGTGAGCCAGCAGAGACAGATTGGCGCACCCCCACCCCCCGAAAGCTCTCCCGCATCTTCTGGGAAGGGGTGGTCGTCAATCTCCTCAACCCGAAAGTCGCCCTCTTCTTCTTCGCCTTTCTGCCGCAGTTTATTGAACCCTCCGGGGGAGCGGTGGCCGGCCAACTCCTGCTGCTCGGCGGCCTGTTCGTGGCCATGGGCATCGGCACCGATAGCCTGTATGCGCTCCTGGCGGGGAGCGCCGGTCGCTGGCTGAAGCGGAGCCGCTGGTTCGGGCGTGGGCAGCGCCGCGTAGTCGGAGGGGTCTACCTGACCCTGGGGGTGACGACGGCGCTCTCCGGGACGGGCACAGAATGAGAGCACCAGGCTGTTAGCGGTGCATCAGCGGCAGGTAGACCTGTTCTGCGGCAAAGACCCACACGGGCATCAGCGGGTCGCCCAGGAGCGTGTAGGTCCGCAGCACGTCCTGACAGCAGGTGCCCTGGGTGAAGACAGTGACATAGCTTGACCATGCAAGAAACCCCACACTGGCCGGGTTGGGGAGGGTCTGCCACAATGCCTGAAGGAACCCCCGCTGAAGGGTATCGTGACCGTGGGCCACGCCAAGCCCGGTGGACCCCCACACCGCCACCGCCCCCCCCGCCGGGTGCAGCAGCAACCGTTCGTCCAGGGTGGTGCCACTGCGGGAAGGGTGCTGGAAGGCCGCGGTCAGGCACGTCATCTCCAGCACCACGGGGAGCCGCTCCCCGTTCGTCAGCCGGTCCACATCATTGACACTCAGCAGGTAGGAAAGGTCGCGGTCGGCGTCGGTCACGGCCCACTGCCAGTAGTGGCTATGGCCGATGTAGGTCACAGTGCCGGCCCCGCGGCTCAGGAGGTCGAAGGTGCGCTGGTGGGCCTGCGCCGGGTCGGGTTCGCGCCACGGCACCCCGGTGTGCGATGGCGAGGGGTCGTAGTAGACCCGGCTGATGGTCACGCCCGGTGGCTGCAAGCTGCCCCCCTGGTTGGCAATCGCTGCGAAATCTCCCGCGGGGTCGGTTTCGCCCGACGCCTCAGAGAAGTTGTCGGCCACGTAGACGGCCCGGGAGCGCCATACCCCCTCCATGCTGGTCGATTCATACCCCACGATTTTGGCCACGATGGTTTCAAGCTCGCCAGCGTGCTGCACCGACAGACGCCCGATAGCCAGGTCAGGCAGAGGGTCGGCCAGGGGGGTATCCCCGTCAAGCTGCGCGTAGCAGTTGTCGCACGCCGTCTCACCAAGCCAGGGGTCTACTATGGCCAGGTAGGGCGGGAGGTGGTTGGGGTTGGCGTGGGACAGGTAGTTATGGGGGTCGGAGGTACCATCGCCCACCAGCGTCACCGCGAATGGGGCCGGGTTCCAGGTGGCCGCAGCGTAGCGCAAGAACGAACGGATAGCCTCGGGCGAGACCTGCCCGTAGCTCCAGGCATCGTAGATATCCTGCACATCCAGCACCGCGACCGCATGCCCCTGGGACTGCCGCAGCGCTACGAGCGGTTCGAGCGCGGCGTGGAACGCGCCCGGCGCAAGGTAGAGGACGGTGGCACTGAGCGGACGGGAGAGGTCGTGTGGGGTGTGGGGGGACAGCTCCGGGGGGGGCAGCGGCTCCGCGCCGGTCAGGAGATAGCGGCGCGGCCCCGGCCCATCCTCGAAGGTCATCACCGCGCCATCGTCGTCCACCGCGGCGAGGAGGCGCACGGGAGCCTGGGCATCGCTGATATCGTAGAGCGCTGTGGTGGACACGACCTCCGTTACCTGGTAGCGCCACATCCCTTCCACCCCCCTGAACCGGGCTTCTCCCCCGCCAGCGGTGAGCCGCACCGGGCGTTCCCACGAGAGGCGGTCCAGGTTGGTGCCCAGGGGCGTTCTGCCCGGCTCCAGGCGCACCCGTACTTCCCGGTCGGTTGGACGGGTTGAGGGCAGCACGAAGGTCTGCGACCAGTCACCGACGCCGTGCCACGAGGCGGAACGGACGGATGGTCCCATCTGGAGGGTCAGAGTGTAGGTCCCCGAGAGGTAGGAATTCCCCGTGAGCGTGAAGACGGTCGTCCCCGCTGCCAGCGGCAGGGTGGGCGTCATCGGAATGGTGAGGGATGGGGCTTCCAGACCCGGCCCGGTGCGCATATCCGCAGCAAACCAGTGGTCGCCATCCGCGCCGGGCAGGGTCGAGTCGTAGAAGGTATGGCCGCGCTGCTCCCCACGCTCGGTGGCGGTCGTGCGGAGCGGGGCGGTGGTGGGCAGCACGCTGCGCGTGGCCATCCGCAGGGTCGGGGTCTGCTCAATCGTGAGCCAGTAGGTTTCCGCACTGTTCCAGCGGTCGCCCGGCGCAGGCGCGTAGAACCGCAGTTCGTCGGCAGCGCCCAGGTGCCCGTCGGCGGTGCCGTGCTCCTCCAGCGGGATGGCCTCGCCGTGGTGCCACAGGTGGAGGTGGGCGGGAACGAGCGAGGCCAGGTCTACCCCGGCTTCTGCCAGCGCAGCCCCACTGATACGCTGCATCCCCGCATCCGTAACGCGCACCTTGAACGACGGACGGGACGCCAGCGGGTTGGGCGGGGGGGAAACCTCCGAGAGGAAGGGGGCGGGGTTGGTCA
>DAOTUF010000088.1:0-22161 GCA_034437495.1 Chloroflexaceae bacterium
AAATGGTCAACGTGTCCTGTCGGACAGACCCATTCAGGGCGGCTGTCAGCCCGCCTATTGTCTCGGAGACGGCGTTGCCGTCGCGCCAGGGACAAGCCCACCCGCTTGAGCGGTGGGTAGCTGACTCAACGCACGCCACCCGGAAACACCAGCGACCATGGGAATGGGAACAGGATTGGGAACGAGATGCGGAAGCCCCTCCACAGGTGTGAGACCTGCGGAGGGGGTGTCTGTTGCTTGTGGCCTGTGGCCTATGGCCTATGGCCGGTTGTCTCCTGCGTTCCCGTACTCGCTATGGCCTGAACATCCCCCGGCCAGGGCGCTGGAACGACCCTGCTCCAGACCCATCAGCCATCCCCGACCCCGGGCCCATCCCCGCAGGCGTGCGGGTCTGGTTCATTCGCTCCGTCACGCGCTCGCGGGCGTTCTCCAACCGCTCGTCGGCCTCCTCCTGCGTGAGCCGCCCATTTTCCACCAGCGTATCCAACCGCTCCTCAATCTCCGCCAGTACCGCGTCCACCACCGTGTCCAGGTCGACGCCCTGCGCCTCGGCTACCTCAGCCACGCTCTGACCATCCTGCAATTCGCTCATCAGGTCCTCAGTCGTCATCCCCAGAGCCTCCGCGATGGTCTCAAGGTGCGGGGGAGCATGTGGTGCGCCATCCTTACCGCCCATGCGGGGACCCATCCCTTCACCGCGCTGCCCCCCCCGACCGGGTTGGAACCCTTCCCCCGGTCCCTGCGCCATCGCGGACGGGGCCACCAGCAAAACCGAAACGAACAGGACCAGCGCCATTCCTACGACCATCAATACTCGCTTGTTCATCGAACGGTACTCCTTGTCTTCAGTGTGTTCAGTGTCTCGAAACAATCCGTTTGTTGTATCTGGCTCCAGTGTAACAAGTCCGTGTGAAGAAATTATCGGACACTTGTGGAGAAGCGATGGAGATTGTCCCCTCCCCGTCGGACTGCCCCCTCCAGATTCTTGCCAGGATGAGACCAGGATGGGGGTATAATACCACTACATTGTACATGAGCAGAAGCAACCGCTTGATTGCGGATGTATGGTATCAAGAACTATTCAGAACCTCTGAGAACCCATGAACCGTCGTCACAAATCCTCCCGCCACCCCACCCTGCCCAACCTCCCGCCTGTGGCCTCACCCGAGCCACCAGGACGGCAGGGGGCCATGTGGTTGGCCGTGCAAGACGAACTCCGCCGTATCTGGAAAAGACTTCGCCTGGCCCTGAAACTGACCTTCGGAGTCCTCTTCATCCTGCTCGTCGCCGGGTCCTTCCTGGTGCAGCAGCAGGCCAGCGCCCTGGCTGACGCCATCGTTGTGCCGGAGGTGCGCCCCAACCCCCCGGCGGCCTCGCCCCTCCTGGGTGGCATCAACGTGCTCATCATCGGCGTGGACGAACGCCCCGACCACCCGGAAGAAGGCGTACGCAGCGACACGCTTATTCTGGCGCACATCAAAGCCTTTCGCCCCTCCGTCAGCCTGCTCTCCATCCCCCGCGACACGCAGGTCGAACTGCGAGACATTGGAACAACCAAAATCAACGTGGCCTACAGCCTGGGCTATGAACGGGCCGCCGAATGGTATGGCCCGGAGACCACCCCGCAGCAGGGGGGGATGGCCTTTGCCGCCCAGACCGTCGAACGGTTCCTTGGCCACTACCGCGGCATCCGCGCCGACTACACCGCGCAGGTCAACTTTGGCGGCTTCGTCGGCCTGATAGACGCACTCGGCGGCATCACCATTGACGTACCCGCGCCCCTGGTTGACGATGCCTACCCCACCCCGGACTATGGTATCATGCGGGTCGAGTTTCAGCCCGGCGTTCAGCGGATGGACGGAGAAAGGGCGCTCATCTATGCGCGGACGCGCCACGCCGACAGCGACTTTGGCCGCTCCCAACGCCAGCAGCAGGTGATGCGGGCCATCGCCACCGAAATCCGCAGCAAAGGATGGGTCGAACGGGTGGCCCTGGTGCCAGAGGTGGTCAGACTGCTCGAAGGCAGCGCGGGGCAGCCACCGCCCGTGCTCACCACGCTGCCCGTAGACCGTCTGGATATGCTGCTCGGTGGACTGCTGCTGACGCGTGGCCTGGGGACAGACACCATCCGCTCAGTGCCGCTCAACCCCGAAACGGTCGAAGTCGTGGAGGTCGGGTCAAACCTTATCTGGGACGAGGCCGGAGTCCGGGCGCAGGTAGATGAGTGGCTCAAATAGGGAGGAGTAGCCTGTAGTGGATGGTGTGAATGGAGCCGGTGCTTCCTTCTCGCTGGAGTTTCTGGTATACTGCTGGAGAAACTGATGACCTTTCACGAAATCGCCTTTCTCGAACAACTGGTGGCTATCCCTTCCCCCTCCGGCCACGAAGCCGAGGTTGCCGCCTTCCTGGTCAACCAGATGCGGCTTCTCGGCTTCGATGCCCACATCGACGGGGCAGGAAACGCCATCGGCACCGTGGGACCGGCAAACGAAGGCCCACTTATCGCGCTGGTCGGGCACATCGACACCGTGCCCGGAGCCATCCCGGTCAGCATCGAAGATGGCACCCTCTCCGGGCGCGGCTCCGTCGATGCCAAGGGACCGTTTGCCACCTTCGTCTGCGCAACGGCGCGGGCACTCCAGGCCGGTGCGCTGCGCAGTCGGGTGGTGCTGGTCGGAGCCGTCGAAGAAGAAACCGCAAGCTCCCGAGGGGCCCACTTCATCCTCGACACCTACGCCCCCGACTACTGCGTCATTGGCGAGCCAAGCGGGTGGGACCGCATCACCCTGGGGTACAAAGGGCGACTGCTCATCCACTACGCCCGGGAACAGCCCTCGGCCCACAGCGCCGGAGCGCTCCGGGCCGCCCCCGAGCACCTGGTAGACTTCTGGATGGCGGTACAATCCCGCTGCGCAGCCCACAACCACAACCGCGAACGGCTGTTTGAGCAGATAAGCCCCTCGCTGCGGCACATCGTCACCACCGGCGACGGCCTGCACGACCGCGTCGAGGCCACCATCGGCCTGCGCCTGCCAGAAGGGGTCGAACCGCTCGCCCTTGCCGAGGAGCTACGGACCCTGAACCCGAACGAGACGAACGAGGACCTGCCAGGCACCACAACCCTCCGCTTTGAGGGCGCGTGCCCGGCCTTTCGGGGCGAGCGCACCACCCCGCTGGCTGGTCGCTTTGTGCGGAGCATCCGCACCGCGGGAGGGAAACCCGGGTTCCTGCACAAGACCGGCACCAGCGACATGAACGTGGTGGGTCCGGCCTGGCAATGCCCCATCGTGGCCTATGGGCCAGGAGACTCGCGGCTCGACCACACCCCGGACGAACACCTGTCCCTGGATGAGTACCAGAAGGCCATTGCCGTGCTCACCGCGGTGCTCAGCGAACTGCCAGAAGGCGACCCGGGACTCGACAGATAGGACACCCTATGTTATGCTAATGGAGCATAGCTATCAATGAGGAGATTTCGGTGCTATGGCGAATGATTTGAAGAGCCTGCTTGGGTACTTCCGCGCACTCAAAAGTGTCGAACTTGCTGCCATAGTTGCCCACGATGGGTTGCTCATCGAAAGTAACGCCCTCCCCTACGTTGATGTCGATGCCGTATGCGCGGTGGCGTCCAATGGCGTGGCCATGTCCGAATCGTTGGGCCGCGAGATCAACAAAGGGGACTCAGTCCAGATTTTGCTCGAATATGAGGGGGGCGTGGTATTGCTCGAACTCATCAACCACGAGGCCATGCTGCTTCTGGTTGCCAATGCGCGTGAAGAGCTTGGATATATCCGGTTCCTTGTGGCCCTCCATCGTGACGAATTGGTCGAAGCGTTGGAAGCAATCTGACCACGAATGTGTTATAATTGCCTAAGATGCACAGAGCGGGTTTTTGGGTGAAGGACAAGGACCTGGAGAGATAAGGCAAGTTACGATGGATCCACAACTCACGAGTTTAATTGTACCCACCGAGGAAATAACGCAAATTGAAGATTGTCTGAACCACCTGGTCGAAGATACGGGCGGCAACTACGCCCTGCTGCTCGACAAGAGCGGGCAGGTCATCGCTTCGCAAGGCGACGGCAATCATCAAGATATCACTGCATTGGGTGCATTGATAGCGGGAACCTTCGCGTCATCACGCGAGGTTGCCAAACTCCTGCGGGAAAAAGATTTCCGAATGCTCTTCCAGCAAGGGGTGCGCGAAAACATTTTCATTGCATTGATCGAAGAGCAGTGGATTCTCTGTGTCATTTTCAACAAAGGAACGCACATCGGGTTAGTCAAGGTCCTGACCAAGAAGGCCACAGACGAACTGAGTAGTGTCCTGGATCGGGTCCGCCAGCAACACAAGGCCCGCGACGAGGTGCTCGGGTCTTCGTTCCGGACCTCCATGGAAGACACCATTGATTTGCTTTTCCGTGACTAGGCGTAGGCGCTGTTGAACAGTTGAATCCCATTGGGCCAGGATGGGAGAATGGAAGACGCTCTTTCAGGCTCCGCACAGTCAGGTTCCGTGGAGCCTGCCGACAGGCCAGCAGCAACAGGTTGGTTATGCAGTTCACCAATTTCGACCGGTTCGTTGAGGCAGCTTTATCGGTGGTAGTAGACATATCTGTAGGCACGCGAGAGAATGTATGGCTCTGATCAACGTTGCAGCACGAGAGATTCATTGTAAAATTGTCTATTATGGACCTGGGATGTGCGGCAAAACGACCAATCTCCAGTATATTCATACCCAGGTACCGCGTGATGCCAAAGGAGATTTGCTCTCCATTGCCACGGAAACCGAACGCACTCTCTTCTTCGACTTCCTGCCGCTCGATCTCGGCAAGGTGCGGGGGTTTCAGACACGGTTTCACCTCTACACGGTTCCCGGCCAGGTGTTGTACGAACGAACGCGCGTTGCCGTGCTGAACGGCTCCGATGGAGTCGTGTTTGTGGCCGATTCTGCGCGTGACCAGCTCGAACAAAACATTCGCAGCCTGAAAGAACTGGCCGTCAATATCACGCGTCAAAACAAGAAGTTCCAGGAATTCCCCATCGTGCTGCAATATAACAAACGAGACCTTCCGAATGCATTGCCGGTTCCTGTGCTCGACAAGTATTTGAATAGTATGAACTGGACCCGTTTTGAGGCCATCGCGACCACCGGGGAAGGCGTGTTTGATACCCTCAAGGCGATTAGTAAGCTCGTGATTAGCAAACTGTAGCCTAGCCTATGAAAGCTCTCGAAGGCGATCTGAGCGAGTTTCCGCTCACCGACATTATCCAACTGGTAGACTTGAGCAAACAGACCGGCGCGGTTGAGATTGAGGGTCAGCGAGGGACGGGCAGGGTCTTCAAGGGGCGCATTTATTTTCGAGATGGCAAGATTATCGCCGCAGAAATGCCCGGCTTTGCTCCCCTCGAAGCGGTCTATCTGTGCTTTACGCTTTCGTCGGGTCCCTTCCACTTCCTGGATAAGGTCCAACCAGAAAAAAATACCATTACCGTCAGCAACGAAATCATCATCATGGAAGGGATTATGCGCCAGGATGCCTGGGAATCCCACCCGGTGGAGGAACCAGATACCCCCCCCCTGACGATGGTCCCCCGTCTGGTGCCCAACCCCGCCACCGGAACCACCGAAATCAACCTGGAAGCCGAAGAATGGCGCGTCCTCACGATGGTCAATGGCAAAAACACTGTGGCTCAGATTGCCCGACGCAGTGGCCTGGGCGAAGTTCGCACCCGCGAAATCGTCTCGGAGCTGCTGACCAGTGGCCTCATCGAAGACCGCCCTGAATAAAGGAAAAGGGGAGCATGAGCATCGCTATGCGTGCGCTTATCAGTGTATGGGACAAACAACACGTCGTTGAATTTGCTCGCGGTCTGGCCTCTCTGAATCTGGATGGGCCGGTGGAGTTTGTTTCGACGGGCAACACGCGGCGGCTTCTGGACGAGGCTGGCCTGCCGGTGCGCTCGGTCAGCGAAGTGACGGGTTTTCCAGAAATCCTGGATGGTCGGGTCAAGACGCTGCACCCCTCCATCCACGGCGGTATCCTGGCCCGGCGCGACCTCCCCGCCCACCAGCAGGAGCTTGCAACCCATCAGATTGGCCCCTTCGACCTGGTCGTCGTCAATCTCTACCCCTTCGCACAGACCATTGCCCAACCCGGTATCACCCTTTCGGACGCGCTGGAGCACATTGACATCGGCGGAGTAGCCCTGGTGCGGGCCGCGGCCAAAAACTTCCCCGCCGTGCTGCCCGTGGTAGACCCTTCGGATTATGAAGCCGTCCTGAGCGCCCTGCGGAGCGGCGACGTCCCGATGGAGATGCGGCGGCGGCTGGCAACCCGAGCCTTCGCCCATACGGCGGCCTACGACGCGGCAATAGCAACCTACCTCTCCGACACCCCCTTCCCCGCCACCCTGCCCGTCGCCTGGAAGCTCGACCGCGAGCTTCGCTACGGGGAGAACCCCCACCAGCGGGCCGCCCTCTACGGCGACTTCTCCCGTTACTTCGAACAGCTTCACGGCAAAGAACTTTCGCTCACGAACGTGCTAGACGTGGCGGCGGCCCAGGAATTGATAGAGGAGTTTCACCCGGACGAGGGGGTAGCTCTGGCTATTATCAAGCACACCAACCCCTGCGGCGCAGCGGTCGCGCCGACCGGCCTGGAGGCGTGGCAGCACGCCCTCGCCACCGACTCGGTGTCGGCCTTCGGTGGGATTATCGCCACCAATGCTCCCTGCGACCTACCGCTTGCCCAGGCCATCGACCAGATCTTCACCGAAATCGTCATTGCGCCTGCCTTCGAACCGGCGGCGCTGGAGCTGTTGCAGCAAAAGAAGAACCGGCGGCTGATGCGCTCCCTCCAACCCGTGACCGAACGCGGAAGCTTCCTGCTCCACAGCGTGCCAGGAGGCGTGCTGGTGCAGGAGGCCGACCGCAACCCGCTGGAGCAGGAGCCGCTCAAGGTGGTCACGCGCCGCCACCCGACGGAGGATGAAACCCGCGCCCTGCGCTTTGCGTGGCGCATTGCCAAACACGTCAAATCCAACGCCATCGTCTACACCGCAGCGGACCGCACCCTGGGGGTGGGGGCCGGGCAGATGAGCCGCGTCGATAGTGCGCGGATGGCCGTCTGGAAGGCGCAGGACGCCGGACTATCGCTGCAAGGCTCGGTCGTTGCCAGCGACGCCATGTTCCCCTTTGCCGATGGAGTCGAGCAGGCGTTGCAAGCAGGGGCCACAGCAGTCATCCAACCCGGCGGGTCGGTGCGCGACGAAGAGGTCATCGCAGCAGCGGACCGAGCCGGAGCCGCGATGGTCTTCACCGGTCATCGGCACTTCTGGCACTGACCATCAATCACATCACAACCGGTTTTCGCAGGCGCAGAGAAACAAAGCAAAGAAGAAAAGAGAGGATAGTTCAGCCAGGATATGCCCGCCTTTGATGAACAGGGATTGATACCGGCCATTGTGCAGCATGCTCGCAGCGGCGAAGTGCTGATGCTCGGGTATATGAACGAGGAGTCGCTCCGGCAGACCCACGAAAGTGGGCGCGTGACCTTCTGGAGCCGCAGCCGGGGAGAACTCTGGCAGAAGGGAGCCACGAGCGGCAACTGGCTGCGCCTGGTAGAGGTGCGCCAGGACTGCGATGGGGACGCGCTGCTGGTGCTGGCCGAGCCAGACGGCCCGACCTGCCACACCGGTCAGCCGACCTGCTTCCACCGCCGCCTGAACGAAGAGCGGGTATCTTCGCGGGTTCCTCGAAATACAATCCTGGCTCGATTGGCCGACGTCATCCACGCACGTCGGGAACAACCGCACGAAGGCTCATACACGGCCGGCCTTCTGCGCGGAGGGGTTGACCGTATCGGAAAGAAGATTGCTGAGGAAGCTGCCGAAGTCATCATTGCCGCCAAGAACCACTCCAGGGAGGAAGTGACCTACGAAATGGCAGACCTGTTCTACCATGCCCTGGTGCTGCTCGAAAATCAGGATGTTTCGATTGAGGCCGTATGGGAGGAACTGGAACGGCGTGCAACTTCACCAACATAATGGGGAATGGCCGGTCGCACATCCCCCCCTGGCGCTCCCAGACCAGGGGCAGAGTGCGCACGTGCTCGTTGCGGATACGCACCTGGAAGTGCTTTCCCTCTGTCAACGAGTCCTGGGTCGGGCCGGGTTTGCGGTACAGCCTGTCAGCCCCTACGAGCGTGTGATGGAGACGCTGCAATACCGCCGCTTTGACGTCCTGCTCCTGGACCTCTCCACCACCACCCCCGGCAGTCTGGCGCTCCTCGAACAGATACGGCAGCACTCGCTGGATATCCCCGTGGTCGTCATGGTGGAGGAGCCGGCCCGCACCGTTTCCAGTGAGTATGAGCATGAACGCCCCCGCACGCTAGACCATCTTGCGACGGCGGTGCGGCTTGGCATTCAAGGAATGCTGGTCAAACCCCTCAACCCTCTCGACCTCCGCACGGTGGTGGTAGACGTTATCCAGAAGCACCGTCGGGACACCCACGACCACTGGCAGATGATGCAGCAGTTGGTGCAGACCGAAAAGCTGGCCGCCGTCGGGCGGCTTGTGGCTTCCGTAGCCCACGAGATGAACAACCCGCTCCAGGCGCTCTACAGCTCACTCAACCTGATAGGCAAGCGGTCGCTCGATGAAAAGAAGCGCCAGCAGTATCAGGTTATGGCACAGAAAGAGGTCGAACGGCTCATCTCGGTAGTGCGCCGCATGCTCGACTACCACCGCCCCTCGGTCGAAGGAATGCGCCCGGTCAACCTGAACAACCTGCTCGAAGGGGTGCTGCGGCTCACCGACCAGAAGCTCCGACGGCAGCAGGTGCGCGTCCTGCGCGACTGGTGCCCCCGCCTCCCGCACGTCTTTGCCATCGGGAGCCGCCTGCGCGACGTGTGCCTCCACCTCATCACCAATGCCATCGAGTCGATGCCCCATGGCGGGGTCCTGACGATACGAACCTATGCGACCAGCGGGTCAGAATACCAGGTCAAGGCGGGGGTTTCGTTTGCTCCGGCCAGCAGCGCAGCCGGTCGCCTCATCCGCGGACCGTCCGTGGTGATAGAGATTAGCGACACCGGGCCGGGGATTGCCCCCGACGACTTGCCGAAAATCTTCGAACCGTTCTACACCACCCGTTTCAATGCCGCGGGACTGGGGTTGTCCCTGACCTACAGCATCGTGGACCAGTTTCAGGGCGAACTTTCGGTGAGCAGTGTTGAAGGCCAGGGAACGACCTTCCGCATCCATCTGCCCGCAGCGGCTACCAACTCCTGCCAGTAGTGCCCCCGGTCATTCGTCATTCGTCCGTCAGCGGGGTCAGCGGCAGCGTAAAGGAAAAGGTGTTCCCGCTGCCCTCCACGCTCTCCACCCAGATACGCCCGCGGTGCATCTGCACGAACTCCCGACAGAGATAGAGACCCAACCCCAACCCCTCGATGCGCCGCCGATGCCCGCCCCGCTGAAACCGCTGGAACAGGCGAGCCTGCTGCTCCCTGGGAATGCAGTTCCCCTTATCCGAGACCGAAACGAGCGCCTCCTTCTGCCCCTCCCGCTCCACCTCTCGCAGCTGTATCGTGATGCGCGACTCCGCCGGACTGTACTTGATGGCGTTGCCCACCAGGTTGGTCAACACCTGCCGAATACGCATCTGGTCGCACTGCACCAGAAATTCTGGCAGGTCGGTTTCGAGCAGCAGTTCCCGGGCCGCCGCCTCGGGGCGGCGTTGGTCAAGGACCTGGTTCACCAGCGAGACCAGGTTGACCGACTGGGTTTGCAATTCGATACGCCCGGCATCCAGGCGCGAGACATCCAGCAGATTGTCAACCATTCGCAGCATATGCGTCACCTGCTGCGAGAGAATGGTCAACCCGCGCACATCCCGCGGGTCCGCATCGCTGCTCTGCCACTTGCGGTTGAGCAGCATATCGGCATAGCTGCGCACCGACGCCAGCGGACTGCGCAGTTCGTGCGCGGTCACGGCCAGGAAGTCATCCTTGGCCCGCTCAAGCTTCTGGTTGGCGGTGATATCTCGCAGCACGACCACCGCCCCCTCAATCGTCCCCCCATCATCGTTGCGGGTGGGGGCCCCGCTGAAGCTTATGACCGTGTTGCTCCCACTGGCTCCTTGCAGCAGCAAACGGTAATCATGAAACACCTCCCCCGCCAGCGCCCGCGCCATCGGCAGCAGGTCCACCGACACCGGCTGCTGGTCGAGGTCGCGGATATGGTAAAAGTCTGGCATCTCGCTGAGCGGCTGTTCAAAGGGGATGGTATCCAGGCCAAGCAGGGCCATCGCGGCCTCGTTTGCCAGCACCAACCGTCCCTTGCTGTCGCACAAGAGCACCCCTTCGGCAATGCTGTTAATCACCGTGGTCAATTTCTGGCGCTCCAGGTGGCTGGCTTCGTAGAGCCGGACATTCGCGATAGCAAAGCCGACCTGGTTGCTGAGGGGCATGAGCGCGTTGACATTAATCTGTTTGGGCAGACCCGCGTCCCCATACAACCCCAGGACTCCGACGACCGTTCCGCCCGCCAGGAGGGGCAGGTAGGCCCCGCTTTCCAGGCCAGTCGCCAGCAGCGCCCCCTCCCCGCGCTCCGCCATGAGCAGGCGGACCGTGGGTTGCCCATAGAGTACCACTTCCTCGCAGGCCGCCCCCGCCACGGGGAAACTCTGGACCGAGCGCACATAATCGGGGGGCAGCCCCCGGTGGGAGCCGAGCATGAGCCAGGACGACGCCGGGTCGAGCACAAAGAGCGCCCCGGACGAGACGGGCAGTTCCCCCGTCACCACGTCGAGCACCCCGGCCATCAAGCCTTGCAGGTCGGTCGCGGAACTGATAGCCGTGACGACGGCGTCGAATGCTCGCAGGCGGCGACAGCGCTGCTGGCTCTCTTCATACAATGACGCATTCTTGACCACTGCCGCAATGAGGTTGGCAAAGGTCTGGAGCATCTGGGAATAGCGTGGTGGGGTCGTCGCCGTGAGGAGCGCCAGCAGATGGTCCCCGCTCCGCACGTCCTGTGGCTGAGAGGGGGCCTGGGGCCGGGGACGGGGTGCTCCCTGGGTCTCACTGTCAGCATCTTCACCTTCATAGAGATGGAGCGACAGCAGTTCCATCACCCCTAGCACTTCGTTGCCCTTCCGAAGGGGAACCCCGATAACCAGGAGCGTATGGGGAAGCTGCTCGGTCATCTGCTGAGCCAGGGCGCGGTTTGCGGCGCTGGCATACTCCGCGACCGTGTGGTAGCCCGTTTTTCGCACCACGTAGAGCAGTTCGTTTTGCTGGAAGACCTGCCCCGCCAGCGCCTCCCCCGGCGCAATCTGGGTCATCCGCAGCGTTTCCAGGGTAGGAGCATCCAGGGGCATCCCCGCCACCGACGCCACGCGCAGCTTCCCCGCCCGCCACTCATAGAGCCAGAGGATACCCGCATCAATAGCTGGAAGCGCCTGGATGACCCTTCCCATCACGTCCCGGCCCAACTCGTCCAGGTCGAGGACTCCCACCAGCGAGGTCGCGGCGGTGAGCATCTGCGCCAGCGTGGGCGTGATGGAAGGGGCCGTAAGGGCAGGCGGAGGCTGCGGATCCGGGCCAGTCCCGCTCCCCTCGCTCCTGGCCTCCTTCGCTTCCTTTGCCTCGTGGCTCCCGTATTCCCGTTCGTGTCCGTGATACATCGTCATGTTTCGCGCCTGGTTGCCCACGCCACGGCCCGTGGAATGCCCTCATCGAGCGGAACCCGCGGACGATAGCCCAGGAGTTGCTGCGCCAGACGGATATCCGCAACGTAGTGCGTCACTTCGCCCGGGAGCTTGGACGGTTCGACCCGGATATCCGGGGTCACGCCCAGGGACTCGCCCACCAGCCGGGCCATGTGAACCAGGCTATTGCCCTGCCCGTAGGCCAGGTTGATGGTGCGGTTGCCCACCGCTCCATCCAAAAGCTGTTTCATCCCCGCGACAATCCCGTCCACGCAATCGTCCACAAAGGTGAAATCCAGCACCTTTTCCGCCCCATAGACCGTCACCGGCTCGCCCCGGCTGATACGCCGGATGAAGAGGGGAATGACGCGCTCCATCCGCTCGACATCATCGTCGTAGCGGCCATAGACATTCGAGAACCGAAACACGAGGTAGCGCAGTCCGTAGCACTTTGCGTAGGAATAGATGAGCGCCTCGCCAGAGATTTTTGAGGCGGAGTAGGGCGACTCGGTATACTTAAACTCGGCCTGCTCCTCACCGGTAATGTAGCGGCGGATATCGCCATAGACTTCTCGTGAGGACGAGAATATCAGGGGCAGCTGGTTAACCCGCGCATATTCGAGCACGTTGAACGTGACAGTGATGTTTTCGAGCGCCCGGTGAGGCTGCTGCACGAGCTGGTGGACCTTGGCGTTGGCGGCCAGGTGGACAATCAGGTCACAGGGGGGGTAGGGAGCGCCACCGATACCGCCCGTGAAATCGCGGTAGGGAGCCGAGAGGTCTTGCAGCAGGGTCGGGAAGGCGTTCGTCCAGGGGTTGACGCGGCGGTCAACCCCAAACACCTCGTAGCCCTCCTGGAGCAGACGCAGCGCCAGGTTGGTGCCAATCTGACCGCTTGACCCCGTGACAAGAATACGTCTGGTTGTTTCTCTATCTTGAATGGTTTTCATCTTCATTGTCCCTATCATACCACAAAGCACGTCCCTATCGGTTACGCCCTGCGTCACTCGTGGCGCAGGGCATCTATCGGGTTCAGTTGGGAGGCGCGAACCGCGGGGTAGAGGCCAAAGAACACCCCCACCGCCAGCGACGTGACCGTCGCCAGCAGAATCGAATCCTCCTGCACCACCGCCCGCGCATTCTCCGAGAGGCTTTGCAGCAGGATGGTTCCAACGGCAGCGAGGCCGTAGCCTAGTGCCACCCCGAGCATCCCCCCCATCAGGCTGAGCACCAGCGATTCAACGAGAAACTGGGTGCGGATATCGCGCCGTCTGGCTCCCACCGCCTTGCGCAGACCGATTTCCCGCGTCCGCTCCGTGACGGAGACGAGCATAATGTTCATAATGCCGATACCCCCCACCACCAGCGAGATAGCCGCAATCGCCCCCAGAAAGGCCGTGACCGCCCCCGTAATCGTCCCAAACGACGAAATCAGGTCTTCCTGCGTGACGATGGTGAAGTTGTTGTCGTGGTAGGTCAGGTTGTTGCGCTGGCGCAGCAGCGCCGTGATTTGCTCGATGGCCGGGTCAATGCTCTCATCGTCCTGCGCCTGAATGTAGACCACGCTGGCCTCCACCTTGCGCACCGTGCCGGGTTCGGGAGCAAAAAGGCGGTCCTGCGCCGTCGAAATGGGAATGAACACCTGGTCATCCTCATTGCTGCCAAAGCTCCCCCCCCGCTCCTGCATCACGCCAATCACGCGGAAGCTCACATTGTCGATGCGGAGGCGCTGCCCGACCGGGTTGCCCCCATCGGGAAACAACGTCGTGCTGACCTGGAACCCGAGTACCACCACTCGTGAGCGCGTCTGGAGCGCCTGGTCATCGAAGAAACGCCCCTCCGAAACCTCGGCGTTGCGCACCAGCGGGTAGTTGGGCGTAACCCCGGCAATCCGTGCGTTGTAGCTGATACCCGCATGCGTCACGATGGCGCGGCGGGCAAACTCCGGCGTCACCGCGGCAACCGCCGGCACATTGAGCGGGTCGGCAATGGCGGCGATATCTTCGTTGGTCAGGCGCGGCGGGACGCGGCGGTCGGACTGCGGGCGGTTGGTGCCAGGGAACAGAAAGACCAGGTTGGTCCCCAACCCCTGCAACTCGCTGGTAATGAGGGTTTCTATCCCCCCTCCGAGCGCCATCAGCGTGATGACCGCCGCCACCCCGATGATGATACCAAGCATGGTCAGGATAGCCCGCAGTTTGTTTGCCAGCAGGCTGGTAAAGGCAATCCGAAAGGCTTCGAACAGGCTCATTCCCCACCCCCCGATGGCGGAGATGGGGATGACGGAGACGGGAAGGACTCCTGCGTGGCAATCTGCCCGTCGCGGAGTTGGTAGAGCGAGGTCGCAAAGGCCGTTGCCGCCGGGTCGTGCGTGCTCATAACCAGCGTCACCCCTTCGTGTTCGGTCAAAGCCCGCAGCAGTTTGAGCATGTGTTCGCCCGTCCTGGTGTCCAGGTCGCCGGTCGGCTCGTCCGCCAGGATGATACGGGGACGGATAGCCAGCGCCCGCGCAATCGCCACGCGCTGCTGCTGCCCCCCGCTCATCTCATAGGGCCGGTGGTGCATCCAGGCGGTCAGGCCAACAATGCCCAGGCAGCGACGGATGCGAGCATCCCACTCCCGGCGGCGCAGCCCCCCGGAGAGGCGCAGCCCCAGTTCCACATTCTCGTAGGCCGAGGCGGTAGGCATCAGGGCAAAGCTCTGGAAGATGAACCCAATCTGTCGGCGCAGCGCGGCCAGCTTGCGCCCGCTCATCGTGGTGAGGTGCTGCCCCTCCACGGCAACTGTTCCCGCGGTCGGGCGGTCCAGGCCTCCGATGAGGTTGAGCAGGGTGGTCTTGCCACTCCCGCTCGGCCCCATCAGCACAATGAACGCCCCCCGCGGGATACGCATGGTGATGTCATCCAGGGCGCGGATTTCGCGCCCCTGGAGGCTGAAGGTGCGCTGAACGTTTTCAACGCAGATGGCGTAGTCCATCTCCAGTGTCTCCAGTGTCTCCAGTGTCTCCACCGTCTCCACCGTCTCCACCGTTCCGAATAGCCCCCCTATGCCTACGAACCGTCGTCTTCCCCGTCCTCCTCCGACACGTTAGACCCTTCGTAGTCGGGGTCCACCTGGGTGGCGCAGGTGCTCTTCTCCGCGCCCGTCCGCACACACGCCAGGAATTGCTCCGTCGTCTGCTGCGCGGCTTCGAGTTCGCGCACCAGGTCCTCGCCTTGCAGCGCCCGGTCTGCCGCCCGGACGAGCCAGTAGTAGTCCATCTGGGAGCGGTCGGGCTGCATCGTGCTGCCAGCGGGCATGGTTTCGAGCACCTCGCGGTAGGCGCGGAAGACCTCTGCCGCCCCTTCCTGCCCGTTCCCTTCGGCAAATGCTGGCGATTCGGCCACGGAGAGTCGCGCCGGGAAAGCATTCTGAAGCATCGACGTATCGTTGCTCAGAAACCGCATCCACTCCCAACACGCCCCGGCCTGGTCGGTGGTGGCCGAAATGTGGAATCCGCGGACGCTCACATCTTCGGCTGTTATCTGTCCGCCGAGCGGTGGTGGCGCGACCGCCTGCGTAAAGCCGCGGAACTGGTCCCCGCCAAACACAAACAGCCCCCCCTGTATCCACATCCCGACCCGACCTTCGGTGGTCAACTGAAACGCCTCGCTAGACCAACTCCCCCGGCGGTACCCGGTCAGTTCTTCGTGGGGGGAGTAGGTGCGCAGCAGGTCAAGGTAGAACTGGATACCCTCGATGACCTGCGGGTCAGTGAAGGTAGGCTGGAGCGAGTCGCCGCTGCCCTGCGTGGGTGACACCCCCGCCCGACGGAGAAAGTAGCGGAGCATTGTGGGGTTTTCGGCGTAGCCATAGCGCCGGGTCGCCTCGTCCCCTCCGCTGTCCAGCCGCTCCGCAGCCGAGAGGAAATCATCCAGGGTCCAGTCAATCGAGGGGGAGACCTGCCCCACCTCATCGAAGGCGGTCTGGTTGTAGGAAAGCACTGGCAGGTTGACCGCATAGGGCAGGCCATAGAGCGCCGTACCCTCCTGGTAGGCCGCCAGGAACGCCGACGGGTAGTCGCTCAGGTTGAAGGTCGCGTCGGCATCAACAAGCGGGGCGATATCAAGTGCTGCTGATTGCAGGTCCTCCGCCGCTGGCTCGTTCATCCAGGAGAAACAATCATTTTCGGCGGCAATATCGGTAAACTCTGGCATCTCCTGCATTGCGGTGATATTGTTGATGTGGACGAAGATGTCCGAGTACTGCTCGTTGAACTCCTTTGCCAGGCGGCGCATATCATCTGCGCCAAACCAGAACGTGGCAAAGGTGATCTCCGTCGCGCCCGCCTGCGCCGGTGCGGTTTCCGCCTCCGGCGTGGCCACGACAATCGGCCCGGCCTGCGGGGTTGGTTCGGGGGTCAGTTGCAGTTCGGCCACCCGTTCCACCAGTTCAGATTGCGCATCCTGCAGAGCTGCCCGGGTGTCCTTCCGTCCACTGAGTACGGCCCCCTGCGCCTTCCTGAGAATCTGCACCACTTCGTTGATATCGTTCTGGATACCGGTCGGGAACGACGCCGCCGGGCGCTCCAGCGTTGCCCGCACCACCGCCGCGGTTTCCTCATCCAGGTCATCCCAATAGCCGCTCTGTTCGGCCAGCGACTTCCGCGCCGGTATCTGGGAGATGGTCGTGCCCCCGGAAAATGGCTGGTCTATCTGCTGGCGGCTCAGGAACGACAGCCAGCGCCACGCTTCCTGGGGGTGGCGGGTGCCGCTGCTCATAATATAGCCCATCGGCGTGCCAAAGAAGAAACTGGGCACCCCCTCGGTGGGAAACATCATCGTGCCCACCTCGAAGTCCGGCGCGGCAGCGTTCGCATCGGGGCCGCTCTGGAGCATCGCGGGCTGCCAGATACCGATGCGCCCTTCCCGGATGAGGTCACTGCCTTCCGAGATCCCAAACTCCACAATCCCGCTCTCGGTCACGTTCATGTAGATAGCCCCCGATTCATAGAGGGATTTGACCCGCTCCATGGCAGCTTCCACCTCCGGGGTGTTCAGCGTGACCTGCTCAATGGGCACGAACATATCGGTTCCAGCCCGCCCCAGTTCGATGAGCAGTTCAATCGTTCCCCCGCCACCGAGCATCATCCCGTACGTTTCCACCGTGTCGCCGCGCTTCTGCGCCATCTGCTCGGCAGCCCCCGTCAGGTCGTCCCAGGTCCAGTCCGGGGTAGGGGCCGGCAGACCGCTTGCTGCCCAGAGGCTTTCATTGTAGGAGAGCACCGGCACGGGGAGCGACTCCGGGAGCAGGTACACCCCGCCCTCCTCGCCCATCGGCTCCAGCGCGTTCGGGTAGAAGTCGCTCGGGTCGAACTGCGGGTCGGCGTCCATGAGCGGCTTGAGGTCGTGCAGATAGCCATTCTGGATATCTTCGGGACGGACCGGCACCAGCGGTGTGGCCGTGTCTGCCGCGCTCACGATTTGCTGCATCATCTCTTCGATACGGGGAGACCGGCCCGTCCCCAGGTGGAACACCTTGTCGAGTGGAACAATCTGAACCCGGATATCGGGGTTCTCCTGGTTGAACGACTCGACCAGCGGCTCATACGCCTGCCGCTGAAACTCCATAATGCCGAACCCGATGGTCACGGGGGTGCCATCGCCGCCGCTGCTGCCCGTCGTGCCCGTCGTCTCGCCCATCCCCCCCTCGGGAGCGGGGGTCGGGTTGGTCATCTCCCCCTCCGGCGCAGCAGTCGTTCCGCTGTTCCCGCTGGTCGGCTCGCCAGTCTCAGGGATAGGGGGCGGCTCGCTTTCGGGGCCACACGCGCCGAGGATGAGAATAATCATCAGGATGAGCGAAAAAACTGGACGTCGTTGCATTCCTTCCTCCTTATTGCTCTTCAATTGCTCTTCATTGCCCGTTCGTGCCCGTCTTGCGCTTTCGGCACCGAATGGGCATCAGGATATCAGGGGTTGCGGGTATTCCCGCGAATCTTGCGCCACAGGTTGCTGAGGGGAGAACCCTTCTCTCGCCTCTTCTTCGGCTGTTTTTCCTGTTCCTCCGGAGGACGGTACAGACTGTGGTAGGCTACCTCACTATCAGACGCACCAGCGGTCTCCGGTGTTTCAGCAAATGCGTCATCCTCGCTCGGACGAATGAGAATCCCCCCTTCGACCAGTTCGACCCGCGCCCGCCGCCCGATTTTTGCCAGTGCCCGTTGCTCGCCAGGGATTTGCAGCCGACCGGCGCGGTCGAGCACGACCAGTTCTTCAAAGGTACGCGGTTCCGGCTCAGGCTCAGGGCCGGCAGGCGCAGCAGCAGCGCCAGATGGCTGCGACGGGTCGGGTTCCTCCGCTTCCCCCACCCCCGCAACATGCACCCGCTCGGTGCTGGTCTGCCCATCGCGGATAGCGACCACGCGGTCGGCCTGTTCCGCCACACGCGGGTCGTGCGTGACCATCACAATGGTCAGGCCATACCGCTCGCGCAGGTCGCGCAGCAGCGCCAGGATACGCTGCGCTGTGGCCCAATCCACTTCACCGGTCGGCTCATCGCCAAGCAGCATCACGGGTCGGTTGGCCAGCGCACAGGCAATAGCAATCCGCTGCTGCTGCCCACCGGAGAGGCGCGGAGGCTTCTGGTTGGCGTGCTCGGTCATCCCCACCGCTTCGAGCAGTTCGCTGGCCCAGGCGCGTTTGTGGCGCTGGCGGCTCCCGTTCAGCCGCATCAGCAGTTCGATATTCTCGCGGGCCGTGAGGTAGGGCAGCAGGTTGCGCGTGGTCTGCTGCCACACAAACCCCACCTGCTCGCGCCGATAGGCCGTCAGTTCCTTCTGCGAAAACTTGAGCAGGTTTTGTCCATCCACCTCCAACCGCCCGGCGGTAGGCCGGTCCAGCCCCCCCAACGCGCTCATCAGGGTGGACTTCCCCGAACCGGAGGGGCCGACCAGCGCCAGCATCTCGCCGCGGGAGACCTCCAGGTCCAACCCCTGAAGCGCCACCACCTCCAGGTCGGCCACCTGGAAAATCTTCACCAGACCGGCGCACGAGATGAAGTGGCGGTCGCTGCTTGCAGTCGTTGCCATGGCCATAGTTCCATCCCCCTTGAAACACCACACACCACCATCCCCAACCCCCCGGGTCCGGGATGATGCAGCAGAGATAAGAAGTATAGTATGGAGCACATTATAGCAGGTCCGGGGCTACCCTGTCACCCCCCGGCCACCAACCGCCACACCGCTGCCACCGCAAAGGTCAGAGCAAACCCGAGCACCACCGGCAGCAGCGCCGTGACCGCCGTCCACTTGAGGCTGCCCGTCTCCTTGTAGGTCGTGTAGATGGTCGTGCTGCACGGGTTATGCACCAGACTGAACAGCATCAGGTTGACCGCTGTGAGCAGCGTCCAGCCATTGGCACGGAAGAGCGCCATCGTGCCGCTTCCCGAATCCAGTTCAAACATAACCCCGGCCCCTTCCCCCACTTCGGAGGTCCCCGTGACCAGCACAATCAGCATCAGGATAGTGGGAATGACAATCTCATTCGCGGGGATGGCAACGAGATAGGCCAGCAGAATGACCCCGTTCAGCCCCACTAGCAGCCCGACCGGGTGGAGCAGGTTGACCAGGTGTTCGGCAATGCTGGCTCCTCCCACGTGGATATTCGCGCTCAGCCAGATGACCGCGCCCGCTGGCAAAGCAAACAACACGGCCCGCCAGAGCACAAAAATCGTCCGGTCAATCAGCGAGGTGTAGATGGTTTGCAGGATGCGCGGAGGGCGGTAGGGAGGAAGCTCCAGGCTGAACGCTGAGGCTTCGCCCTTCAAGATGGTGCGGGAGAGTGCCCAGGAGACCACAAAGGTCAGCACCACCCCGAGCGCCGCCACGCCTACCACTGCCAGCGCCGAAATCAACCCCGCAAGGTGGGCCGGCACCAGCGCCCCGATGAACAGGGTGGCAATCAATATCTGCGTGGGCCAGCGCCCGTTGCACAGGGCAAAGTTGTTGGTGATGATGGCAATCAGCCGTTCGCGGGGGCTGTCTATAACGCGGGTGGCGACAACCCCCGCCGCATTGCAGCCAAAGCCCATCATCATACTCAGCGATTGCTTGCCGTGCGCCCCGGCCTTCTTGAACAGGTAGTCCAGGTTGAACGCGACCCGCGGCAGGTAGCCAAAGTCCTCCAGCAGCGTGAACAGCGGGAAGAAGATGGCCATCGGCGGCAGCATCACGCTCACCACCCACGCCGTGGCCAGGTACACCCCGTCTATCAAAAAGCCGCTCAACCACCACGGCAACCCCACCGTGCTGGCCCCGGCGTGCAGGGCCGGGTAGACCGTATCAATCAGCAGACCGGCCAGCAGGCTCGACGGAACGTTCGCCCCGGCGATGGTGAGCCAGAACACCAGAGTGAACAGCAGAATCATCAGCGGAAAGCCCCACAGCCGGCTTGTCACCAGGCGGTCGATGGTGCGGTCCAGCGTGGCCCGCGGGGTCTCGCCCGCCCTCGTAACGGCACGGTCGGCAATACGGGCCGCATCGTGATACAGCGATTCGGCTATCTGGTCGTGGAACTGGCTGCCAACCTCCTGGCGCAACCCCTGCGCCAACGACAGCACCCCCTCAACGGGAGTGGAAGGCGATGGCGATGGGGATGGCTGAGTTGCTACGGATGGGGTATGGGGTTTCGTCATAGGTTTCTCCCTCCTGTATTCATTTCGGTCACTCGTCACGGGTCGCCCACCACTGGTACCACCCGGCGTCAGGCCCCCTTCAACTGGAGCACCAGGTTGGATTGCTCCGGGTGTGCGCCCCGCCGCAGGTCGCCAAGCTCGCCATTGCGCAGCGCCTCGGCAATGCGCTCATCACTGTCAAGCAGCCGCATGGCGACCCACCGCGCATTGGGCAGCCCCGGCAGCGCCGCCTCGACCGCCTGCGTCAGACGGGCAAGCGCCTGCCCGAGCGCGGGCGGTTCGTTCTGCGAGCGGTGCGGCTTCGTGACGAGCTTGCCACTGGCAATATCGCCAATAGCTTCGAGCAAGTCCGGCAGCCCCGTCCCGGCCCGGGCCGCAGTGGGCACCACCGGTACCCCCAGGTCGCGGGCAAGCTGGCGCTCATCTACCTGCACCCCGTGGCGGCGAGCCTCGTCTATCAGGTTCAAGCACACCACCACACGGTCCGTAATCTCAAGCACCTGCAAGACCAGGTTCAGGTTGCGTTCGACCCGCGTGGCATCAACCACCACGACCACCACGTCCGGCTGCCCGAACAACAGGAAATCGCGGGCGACCTCCTCGTCCAGGCTGGTCGAAAGCAGCGAATAGGTACCGGGTAGGTCAACCAGCTTGTAGCTCTTGCCGCTGTATTCGAACCCCCCCTCGGCGCGGGTCACGGTCTTGCCCGGCCAGTTGCCGGTGTGCTGGCGCAGCCCCGTAAGACGGTTAAAGACAGTGCTCTTGCCCGTGTTCGGGTTGCCCGCCAGCGCCACCACATAGTCCCAATGGTCCACGTTGATACCCAACTTCTTCAGGTTGGCCGCATGGTATATCGGGCAGCTTCCGCAGGTAGCCCCCGCCCCCGATGGATGAACAACCCTGGCTTCTGTCTGCATAACGCAGGTCTCCTTTGCACTCTATTTTTACGATTCTTACCCTTTGATTGTCTGATCGTTACTGGTATCACTCATCACTGGTATCACTCGTTGCCCACCGCCGGGGTGAGCAGTGTCACCTGAACGAGCCGGGCCTGCTCCCGCCGCAGCGCAATCTGGGCCCCGCGCACGCGGTAGGCCGTCGGGTCCCCAAGCGGACTGGTCATCTCCACCTCTATCACCGTACCAGGGACCAGCCCCAGGTCCATGAGGCGGCGGCGTTCTGCGCCGGTGCAGTCGGGCGAAAGCATCGTGATGCGTCCTCGCTGGCCGGGCAATACGCGTGCCAGGGGTTGCCCTTCGAGGGGGGAGAGGGGGTCGGTGTGCGGTTCGACCGCCGCCCGGTGCTGTTGCTCACGGTTCACCATATCGTAGCTCATAGGTCTGCCCTTATCCTCTCTGTTCTGTCCCGAGCGCCGTGCTCCCGCGCCCCCGGGTGTTTTAGGGATACAGAAATTATTATTTAGTTGAAACTAAAATGCAGTATACCACCGTCCGGGAAGGGGTGTCAAGAGGAATATCTGTGCAAATTCGCCTGCTCGTTTCTCGGGCCGCGCCGTGCAGAGCGCCCGGGGACGGTGTGAAACAAGGGGGGAAACCTTGCGTGTTATAATAGGGACATCGTTATGCACCGGACATAGGCAGACCACCGACCACCACGAGCGCAGCACCCGGAAATCAGCCCTGGTCATACCCCGCACTGACTGAAGTCAGGCGGCTTGCACGCTCCGGCGAACAGGCCGAGGTATGACCAGACCTGGCCTTTCGAGGCTCCGTTCAGCCGGTCACGATACCCTGGGGTGCGCGAGCCAGCC
>DAOTUF010000089.1:0-4097 GCA_034437495.1 Chloroflexaceae bacterium
AAATGGTCAACGTGTCCTGTCGGACAGACCCATTCAGGGCGGCTGTCAGCCCGCCTATTGTCTCGGAGACGGCGTTGCCGTCGCGCCAGGGACAAGCCCACCCGCTTGAGCGGTGGGTAGCTGACCTGATACCCTCTGGTTTCGTCCCCCTCCCCGTTCACCAGGGAGGGGGACAGATATGGCACAGGAGCACCCATTTCCATGACTTCTCAACCCCCACCGAGTGGCTCCCCCCCTGTGCTCGGCGTCATCATCGTCTCCTACAACACCTGCGCCCTGCTGCATGACTGTTTGCAATCGCTCCGCACCTGCACGCTCCCCCTCCACACCGTCGTCATCGACAACCACTCTGCCGACGCGAGCGGGCCTATGGTCCGCGCCACCTTCCCCGAGGTGCAGGTCCACGTGCTGGAATGCAACCGCGGCTTTGCTGCCGCCACCAACGTCGGGCTGCGATGGCTGACCGCTGCTGGTTCCCCCTCCCCGGACTACCTCCTCCTGCTCAACCCCGACACGGTGGTCCACGCCGAAGCGGTGGAACATCTGGCGGACTTCTTGCAGTCCCACCCCCGGGTGGGACTGGTGGGGCCGCGCTTGCTCAACCCGGACGGGAGCGTCCAGCCGGCTGCGTTTCGTTTTCCCACCCTGATGATGAGCCTGCTGGATGTGTTCCCCCCGGGGGAGGTCCTGCCCGGGCGGTGGTACGGGTCGTGGTGGCACGGGCGCTATCCCCAGGAGCAGGAACAGCAGCAGGAACAGGCAGGCCATACGCCCGCGCCCTTCCCGATAGACCACCCCCTCGGAGCCTGTATGCTGGTCCGCCGACCGGTCGTCGAACAGGTGGGGTGGCTCGATGAGCGATACTTTATGTACAGCGAGGAAATTGACTGGTGCTGGCGTATCCGACGGGCGGGGTGGGCCATCTGGCAGGTGCCCGCAGCGCGGGTCACGCACATTGGCGGGGGAGCAACCCGCCAGTTTCGCGGGCGGATGTTCATCGAACTGCACCGCAGCCGCCTCCAGTTTTTTCGCCAGCACTATGGGACGGCCTTTCTCCGCCTCCACCGCCTCATCACCGCGGCGGGGATGGTCCGCGCAATGGGGCAGACCTGGCTGCGCCACCACCGCCAGCCGCTCCCCCCCGACGAACGGCGAACCCACGTGTGGGCCTGCGGGGAGGTGCTTCGGTTGGTGGTGCAAAGGGTTTGAGCAGCTTTTGACAGTTGCATAAGTCGTCAGCCAGTGGTATAGTACAGAGGAAAGCGCCCGGGTGGCCCTGGTGGTACCCGTATGGGTCGGTAACTGACGGTTGCCTGTCACCAGCGCCAACACACACGAGACCCGGTCATTCGCGGCCTTCGTATTCGGGGAAAATCCTGGAACAGAGAAAGAAAACCGATCAGGAAGGAACGTCGCGCTTGCTGGATGCGCCTTTGCCGCAGAAGCCAGTGAGGGGAAAGGATAGGGATGCGAGCATGTGCTGCTCGGTCCCTCGCGACCTGACCGACCTGACCCGTGCGAAAGACCAGGCAACCGGAGATGCAATGCTGAAGAAGAGGGAGCCTATACGCATCGCATAATCAGTGCGATGCTGCGCCGTTCCTGAGCAGTGGATACGGGCATGGAAAGATGCTCCCATACCAGTTCTTTCGATTTTTTGAACCGTTATCAGGCCAGCTTTGTGAGGTGCGTCTCGACGGAGCGACCTGAAGCCCTGCCAGAGAAGAGGAGGGGTATCTCCCCATTGAAGCTCAGGTCCTCCCACGTTCTCCACACAAACTGGCCCAGGCAGGAGCAAACACGCTCACAATGACAACTGAACAAGTACGACCAGACGTGGCAGTCTTTATCGACTTCGAAAACGTCTATGTCAGCGTCCACGAAAAACTCGACGCCAGCCCGAACTTCGAGGCCATTATGGATCGCTGCAATGACATTGGCCGCGTCGTCATCGCACGAGCCTATGCCGACTGGTACCGATACCCCCGGATTACCAGTGCGCTCTATGCAAATGGCATCGAACCTATTTACGTCCCGACCTACTACTACGACAAAGATATGGGACGCACCGGACGGGCAATTAAAAATAGTGTTGATATGAATCTCTGCATTGATGCCATGAAATCGCTGTTCATCAATGCAAATGTGGAAAAGTTCGTCCTGATCACCGGCGACCGCGATTTCATTCCGCTGGTGAACAGCATCCGTCAGCAAGGAAAAGAGGTATTCATCATTGGCATCGGGGGAGCGGCCTCCACCCACCTGGCCCAGAGTGCCGACGAATTCATCTTCTATGAGCAGCTAGTCGGGAAAACTCCACCCCCCGCTGCCCGCCGGTCCCGAGCGTCTCGCAGTGAGACGGAGCCGGGTGGGGCTTCCCGCCCGAGTGCCCCGGTCGAGACCGATATCTACGATACGCTGGTCGAAGCCGTGCATCTGGTCCGCGAACGAGGCTACCTCTCGACGCTCGGGTCGCTGAAGCTGGTGATGAAAGAGTTGATGGGGGGGGATTTCAAAGAGAGCCGCTACAAGGACCCGAATGGTCGCGCCTTTACCAAGTTTAAGGACTTTGTGATTGAGGCAGAGCGGCGCGGAAAGGTGCAAATCTATACCAGTGGCACCGTGAGCGAGGTCTTTCTTCCCGGCGAAGATGCCAGCAAGCTTTCGCAGTTTGCCGAAATCAAAGGCGAAGAGAACCAGACAGCTCCTCCCGAACCCTCGGTGCAGAGCAACGGAGCCAGAGACCAGGAGAAACCCGCCGCTTCCTCGCCTTCGTCGTCGTCTTCGAGCCGCTCCCGTCGGCGTCGCCGCCCCCGCAGCCAGCGGCAGGAGACCCCCCCTTCACCTGCTGCTGAAACCTCCGCTGCTGGCTCGGAGGAGCGGGGAGTTCCCGATACCTCTTCTCGAGAACGAGAACCATCACGGAGGAGGGTTTTTGCGGAGACTCCAGGCCCCAACGGGGAATGGGATTTCGTTGCCAGGGAGCCGCTCTTTTTGCTGGAAGACAGCGAAGCTGCCGCTTCCTTTTCCTCGCTCGCCGGCGCGTCACCCGGCGAGAAGCCAGGCGATGACCTGGGAATGGGAAAAGAGGGGGATATACTGGCTCGGGAACCGCTCCTGTTCCTGGAAGATGATGACACGCTGTTGTTCGAAGCCGAGGAGTTCTTCAGACAGTCATCTGACAGAGAACGAGAAGGCCACACCGCAGAAAAGCATCAACTTCCCTTCCTGGAAGACCAGGATAAGGATTTCCTGTTCAATGTCGGTGAGGCCCTGACCCTTTCCCAGATGATTGACGCCAGAATGGGCCAGGGTTCTGAGGAAGCCTGGTTTGAGGAGGCATGGTCAGCGTCCGAGGAGGCAGCGCCAGACCTGCAAGAGCAGGAGACCCGCGAACCGGCGGCTTCTCCCCCGGCTCCCCAGACGGAGAATCCCGTGGGCGAAGTGCCAGACGCTCCCTTGATGACCCTCCTCCAGCCTCACGGAGCGGACCGCCCCGACAGCCCCCCCGAGCCTCCCGAAACACCATGGGGGAATATGGTGGCCCGGGAACCCGAGCAGGAGCCGGCCGAGCTGCCCCCCCCGGTCGAACCATTCGCAGCCCCCCTCTCCGATGGGATGGGAGAAACCGAGAAAGCGGCAGGGGATGACGACGCCACCCTATCTCCCACGGCAGAGGCGGCAGAAGCCGCAGAAACCCCTGAAACCCCCGAAGCCCCCGAACCGGAAATAGACACGGTGTTCTCGGAGGAGGAATGGCAGGCCTTCCGCACGATGATGCAGGGCTTCTCCAAGCCCGCGTCATTTGCCCAGATTTTCGATAGCCTGCGGACCCTCCGCAAGGAACAGGTCATCATCCGGACCAATGAGCAGCTTCGCAACTTCGTCAAACAGGCCATCAGCAACGGGCTTCTGGAGCGCAGTGGTCGCGGCAAACGGGTGTACTACACGCTGAGGCAGGCGGAGCAGGAGCTATAGCTAGATAGGCAAAAGATACCCAGAAGTGAGCAGGAGTGCTCGTTAGGCACACGAGAGAAAGGAGCGAGATGCGGAAACGGTATTTCCCAGAGGCACCAGCGGGCGAAAGCCAAGCTCCC
>DAOTUF010000090.1:0-14545 GCA_034437495.1 Chloroflexaceae bacterium
GGGGGTTGCCAGGGTGCGGGCAACCTCCATGTGCATGTCGATAAGGCGCGGAAAAACCTCTTCCGTGATGTCGTCGTCGCCACTGGCGGCGGCGGTGGCGGCCTCTATCAGGGTGTTGGTAGTTCGCAAATCGGGCGAACTCATCGCGGAGACGACGATAACGACCTGGTGTTCCTGGTTGGTGCGGCGCACAATCTCGACCACACGGCGGATGGCGTCGGCGCTGCCGACCGAGGTGCCGCCAAACTTCATCACAATGCGCATAGCTTTTCCTTCGTTGGTATCATACGGTGAAATGGCAATGTCAATAATTCGGATAGAGAAAGCAGGCAAGGACATTATTATACCGTACCTTTTCTCTATCCCATGGTATGGTATGAGCAGGTTGAAGGTTTATCGTTTCCTTCTGTTTCATTCTATGGGGAATAGGCTGATGGTGCATCCTGCTTGCTACGTTGCACCATTTGAAAGACCAGACGATGTCCACCTATGAAGATTTCGTTGCCACGTACGACAATATCACTCACTTCTCGGTCGGGAGTAAGCGTAACCTGCTCATCGTTTATTACTACCGCCAGCGTCATAGTTTCTCCGTCGCTGGAACCGGTACGTTTCAGCAGGAGGTCAAAAAAGATGCTGGCAGGCACCAGGTGGTCTGGTTCCGCTGCCCGTTCAATGTACCCACTGATCAACTGCTCAAAATCCATGTCGCTCATCGTGGCAAAAGTGTGTTGACTCATTCGGTCACTCCTTGCTGGCGCAGGATACGTTGTTTCCATTGCGTATAATCAAGCACTATCAGTTCATACCCATGATGCCATATTCGGACAGGATGTGGAAGGCGCTGATCGATATCATCGAGACTACTGTCAATCGTATCGCCATTGATAGTCTTCCAGGCGGGTTTTTGAAGAAATACAACCAGGGTGTGGCGTTTGCCTTTTATGGACAAACGGACGATATAAAAATCATGGCTCATTGGTGCAGCAAACTGAAGAAAGTACGTTGATGTCTTAATGTCACCCACCAGACCCCGCACCACCAGGTCCCCTGGCGAGTAGCGCTGTTGGGGATCACGCAAATCATGGGCTACAAACTCAATACCACTCTGCTGGAGATCGCGGTAAACCTCCACCTCCACCTCCAGAGCATATCCGCGTGCAAAAGCATTCCACCAGTAGAGCAAGTAGCTCAAGATTAGACGGCCTTCTGGTTTGTTGGCTGCAAGCCAGCCACGTTGTACGACATCGTTGACAATCTGGCGAGCAAAGCGTGCCCACAAGCCCGGGCTTTCGTGATACACATGCGTCAATGCAAGTAGTTCATTCAAGTAGGTGTCAACATATGGCTGTTCAACGAGTTGATGATAGATAGTACGAAAGGCAAAACGCTCCCCCCCCATGATGGCGACTGCCTGGTCCAACAGGTCAACTGCTGCGAATAACAATGTCCACTGTTCCTTATCTGACAGGTGGCCTGTCAGATACGCAATCATTGCCCCTTCGTGGTCAGAGCGGAAGCCAGGAGGAAGTTCGATATGGATAGTCTTTGAAGACAACATGTTTTCGGGAGTGCCGGGTGTGCGTGCATCATTCTGAGCAGGAATGATGCCCTCTTTTTGTCCAGAGCGTTCCCCCCTTGCCTGGGTATACCTGCTCCCCCCTAGTATAGCAGATGTCTGTGAATTGTGCAGATCCAATGTTTGCACAGGTTGCCCAGGGAGGATGTGGTACCATAATCATAGTCACAGGTTCGTGTTCGTGTACTGTTTGGATAAGTGCCTGGAAACCGGATTGATACGAATGAAACCAGTCGAACGTTTTGAACCCCTCGTCACCCGCCTGCTCCTGGGGAGCATCGGCCTCATCCTCGCGGCCCTGGGCTACGCGGCGCTGACCGACGGATGGGCCAACGCGCTCCTGCTCAACCTCCTCGCCATCAACCCCGCGGCCCCGCCAACCCCCGACTGGCGCACCAACCTGACCAGCTTCGGTCAGGAAATCATGCTGCGGGGTATCCTGCTCCTCGCAGCGCTTGGCTGGCTGGTCGCCCCGTCCCGCTGGCGACGGCTCATCCTCCTTCACCTTCAGCAACCCTGGAAGCTGGCTACTGGTGCGGTGCTCGCGCTGGCGGTGCTCTGGACCCCCGTCGTCACCTCGGGCTACAGCGCCATCATCGGCGGCAAACGCTACTGGTGGCTCTTTGACGATGCGATGATTTCGATGCGCTATGCCCACAACCTGGCGACCGGTCACGGGTTGGTCTGGAACCCGGGGGAGTATCTTGAGGGATACACCAACTTTCTCTGGGTGCTCTTCATGGCGCTGGTCCACCTGCTCCCCATTCCCCTCACCACCACCTCGCTGGTCGTCTCCGCCACCAATCTGCTGCTTTCTGCGGGCCTTATCCCGCTCCTGCTCTGGCTCGTCCGTTTGCTCGATGGCCGAACCCTGGCGGGGGGAGCAGCGCTGGCAGGCTACGTCCTGAGCCTGAACCTCATGGGGTGGGCCACGGCGGGGGCCGAAACGGTGCTCCTGAGCCTGCTGCTGGTGCTCGGAACCTGCCTGGTGCTCCACGACGCCCGGCGCGAAGCACCAGCCATCACGACCTATCTGGTCATCGGAGTGATGACCCTGGTCCGTTCCGATGCGGTGGTGCTTGCCGCGGCGCTGTGCGGTCTGTCGCTGGTGCTCAACCCGCAGCGCAAAAGGGTCATCCTCCTTTCCGTTCTGGTCTGCCTCTTTCCTGCCGCGCACCTCCTGTTCCGGCTCGGCTACTACGGCGATATCGTTCCAAACACGGCCCACCTGAAAGTGACCAACTGGAGTGGACGGTATGCCCACGGAGTGGCCTATATCCTCGCCTTTCTGAGCAGCTACAGCTTTTTGCTGCTCTTTGCCGTGGTCGGGTCGCTGGCGTCACGGTCGCGGGTCCGGCTGGCGCTGCTCGGCGTCGTCCTGTGCTATGGGGCCTATGTCGCCTATGCAGGGGGGGATGGGTTCTTGCAGTTTCGCTTTCTGGTACCCATCCTGCCGCTCATCCTGGTGTTGAGCTTTACGGGTATCCAGGTGCTCCTGCCTCCCTCGTGGCAGGCAACACGGCTCGTGCTCAGTGTGCTCTGCCTCGTCACGATGCCGCTGCTGGTGCCTGGCAGCACTCCCCCACTCTACACGCACCACGTGGCGGTAGGAAACATCACTATCGGTCTGCTGCTCAAGCAGAATGTGCCGCCATCCACCCGCGTTGCCGATTTCTGGGCGGGGCTACCGTTCTACTACTCCGACGTGCGGGGCATCGACCTGCTCGGCAAAAATGACCCCTACATTGCCCGTCTGCCGGCGCAGTATGGCGACGTGCCCGGGCACAATAAGTTCGATTTCGACTACTCGCTTGGAACACTCCAGCCTGACTATGTGCTCTCGACCTTCACGCTGCCCGCCAGCGAAACCGCCCTGCAAGAACTGGCCAACAGCGCGGCCCCGTGGCGGGGCGAACTCTACTTCAACCCGACCTTCCGTGAGCACTGCCTGCCCTACCCCGTGACCGTCCCCACCTGGCGGACCATCTTCGCCTGCGACTGGTCGCCCGAAGTGAAGCGGCGGGATGCGTGGGTGGTGCCACCGGGACTGCGTGAGGCAGCACCGGAGAGGCGAGAAGGGGAGGGGGAATTCCGTCAGTGGGGGGAACGCAACGACAAACTTTACACCCCCTTAATACGACCTTAAAGTTCCCGTGTTATACCAATGTGCGTTATAGTGGAGGATAATCCACCACGGTTCAACCTGTTCTGGAGCCACCCTCACGCTCCACACCAAAACGCACATTGGTATGACCGGATGCCCGGGCAGTTGCAGAGATCTGGTAGGATAGAAGGCAAAGCAAACCAGGCCATGAGCCGGTCGCACGCAGGATGGCCAGCCCGGACCGCCGGTCCGATCCGATGCTGGTGCTTTTCGAACAAACCGGTACATCGTATGCGAGATGAGAAAAAGAAAGGAACAGAGCGAGCATGAAACATACGCACCTGTACATCATTCGCCATGGTGAAGCGGTAGTCAATGTCAAGCCGATTATCGGAGGAATGAAGGGCGACCCGGGCCTGACCGAACGGGGCGTTGCCCAGGTTGAGAGTCTGCGGGATCGATTGGCGGCGACGGGGGAAATCGAGGCCGATGTGGTGATTTCCAGCACGCTGCCCCGGGCGCGGCAGACGGCTGAAATTCTGGCCCCGGCGCTCGGGAAACCCATCACCTGGGACGACGATTTTCAGGAAATCCGCGTCGGGGAGTCGGACGGGCTGACCCACAAGGAAGCCTGGGAACGATACGGTATTCCTGATTTTGAGGTGGACCCGCTGCGCCTGATAGCCCCGGGGGGCGAAAACTGGGAGCAGTTTTCGAACCGTATTCGGGGGGCCTTCCAGCGGGTCACGAGCGAACACCAGGGGAAGACTGTGGTCATTGTCGCCCATGGCGGCATCATCGAGGGGTCATTTGCCTATTTCCTGAATGTCAACACACGCACCCCGGTGCGCCTCGAATTTCACTCGGACAACGCCTCCCTGACCGCCTGGGAACAGTATACCTACAAGAGCCATCAGTGCTGGCGGCTGGCCAAATATAACGATATTGCTCACCTGCACGACATCGGGGTTCAGGAGGCGCTGCCCTGGGGAGATATGGACCCGGAAGCCGTGGCCCACGAGGTCGTCTAGCCCCATCGCACCGGTGAGGGACCGGGGTGGCGAGCGCGAGAGCGCAGAGAACAGGTTCGGGGGAAAGAATTGGCATAGGGAGAGCGTATCATCACGCCTCACGCATCAGCGGACACCCGAAACCTGCTATCAATGGTATAATAATATCGTAGGTAGCAAGGCAAACCAGGCAAAGAACGGAAAGCTCGGAAAGGAGGAGCGGCGCTCTTTATTTCCGCTTTTTTTCACAGGGAAACGGGTGGTTTCGGGTGCCGCGGGTGCTATGACACAGTGGGAATATCTCTACCTTGTTGCCGACCGCGACGAGGTATTCAAGATCAATGACCGTATCGTTGAACGGTCTCCTCTTCCCTCCTACCTGGACAAGCTCGGGTGGGACGGATGGGAGATGATCGGGATTTCACCGGAGAGTTCTGGCTACTGGCGAATGGTCTTCAAACGGGCCCGGAAGCCAGAGGCCATACCAGGAGAGGCATAATGCGGTATACCATTAGCGGAGAGATTGCCCAGACCGCGCATCTGCTCCTTGAGCCGGGCGAGACGCTCTGGGCCAGCAAAGGGTCTCTGATGGCCTACTCGAAGGGGATTGAATGGCGGTTGCGGGTACCAGGCGGCCTGGGCGGAGCGGTGCAGCGGTCGCTTTCGGGCGAAGGCGTTTCGCTCACCTATCTGGAGACGCAGGAACCCGGGCAGGAGGTGTTTCTGGCCGCAAACGCACCGGGCCATATCACCACCTGGGACCTCTCGCAGCAGGGACCCGTCCTGACCACCCGTGGGGCATTTCTGGCAGCGTGGGGCGAACACCTCGATATTACGGTGACGATTGCTCGCCGGGGGGGGGCGGCGCTGTTTGGCGGGGCCGGGCTGTTTTTGCAGCGCATCAGCGGGCAGGGTACGGTGCTCATCCACGGCAGCGGCGATTTCAGTGAGCACGACCTGGAAGAGGGACAAAGCCTGCTCGTGAGCACAGGCAACCTGGCCGCCTTCGCCGACCGGGTGGACTATGACATCCAGGGCGTCGGGGGGTGCCTCAAGATGCTCTTCGGAGGGGAAGGCGTCTTTCTGACCCGCCTGAGCGGTCCGGGCCGCGTGCTCCTGCAAACGCTCAAGCGGCGTGCAGGAAACCAGGCGTCCGCGGCGGGGGGATGAGATCAGGTTCGGCCCCGGGCCTGCTGCCCCAACGGGGCAACGTGCTCTTCCCTCTGGTGCTCTGCTTGCTTCTGCCGTGGTATAATGCAGAAAACGTATTCACTGATGTCCTGATGTACGAAAACCATGGCAAAAACCCATACCTCTTTTGTTTGTCAGCAATGCGGGGCGCGGTATACGCGCTGGATGGGCAAGTGCCCGGACTGTGACACCTGGGACAGCCTGGTTGAGCAGACCGAAAGCCGCGGAACTTCCACCTCCTCCCGCTCTCCCCACCAGGCCAGTGTTCGCCCGGTGCTTCTGCACGAGATTGACACGAACGATGGCGAACGCCTGCCGGTGTTCGGCCACGAATTTGCCCAGGTGCTCGGGGGGGGGCTGGTTCCTGGTTCGGTGGTGCTGATAGGGGGAGACCCGGGCATCGGCAAGACCACCCTGCTCTCCCAGGTGGGGGGGCACTTTGCCAACCAGGTCGGCCCCGTGCTCTACGTCAGCGCCGAAGAGTCGGCGCTGCAAATCAAGCTCCGCACCGAACGGCTTGGCCTCTCCCCCGAACAACTCTACGTCTATTCAGAAACCTGCCTGGATGCCATCTTGAAGCACATCCGAGAGCTAACCCCCCGTCTGGTCATTGTCGACTCCATCCAGACGGTCTACCTGGAGGAGCTGTCATCGGCGGCGGGGAGCGTGAGCCAGGTGCGCGAATGTGCCCTTCGGCTGCTCCACCTGGCCAAAGAACGCCATATCCCCATGTTCCTGGTCGGTCACGTCACGAAGGAAGGGACCATCGCCGGGCCGCGGGTGCTGGAACACATCGTTGATGCTGTGCTCTACCTCGAAGGCGAGCGTTTCCACCAGTACCGCTTGCTGCGCGGGGTGAAGAACCGCTTCGGGAGCACCAACGAGGTGGGCGTGTTTGAGATGACGCAGCACGGCATGGTCGAGGTGCCCAACCCCTCGCAAGTCTTCCTGGCGGAGCGCAACGCCGGGGCCCCTGGTTCGACCATTGCCGTCACGTTGGAGGGAACCCGTCCGCTGCTGGTCGAGGTGCAGGCCCTCACCTCGCACACAGGCAACGCCCAACCACGCCGCACCGCCAACGGATTCGACGTGAACCGCCTCCTGATGCTCATTGCGGTGCTGACCAAGCGGGTAGGGCTGCCGCTGTTCAACCAGGATATCTACGTGAACATTGTGGGGGGGCTGCGCATCAGTGAGCCAGCCGCCGACCTCGCCGTGGCTATCGCCATCGCCTCGTCCTATCGGAACCAGCGGATTGACCCGGACCTGGCCCTGGTGGGGGAAATCGGGTTGTCGGGCGAACTGCGCAGCGTCAGCCAGCTTGACCGTCGCGTGGGCGAGGCGGCGCGGCTCGGCTTTCGGCGGGCCATGACCCCGGCCATCGGGCACCCATCAGAAGCGACGCCTGCTCCCGCACCGGCCACCGCCCAGGTCTCTGCGAACGAGGGAGAGGGACTGAGGCTCCACGCCGTTCGTTCCCTGGCCGAAGTGGTGATGATGGTGCTCCCCAGGGACGAGGGATGAAAGAAGAGGCGTATCCCATGCGAGTCAGCTTGAATTTCCTGGTGCGCATCACGGGCATGCTCGTGTTGGCCTACCTGGGAGCCGATATTGGCATCTCCCTTTCTGTCCCCACCCCGGACGAGACCGAACTGCTCGCCACCCAGTTGTTGATGCTGGCCGGGGCGGGGTTGGGGCTGCTGGCCACGCCACGCCTGACGATCGAACCCATCCGCGATTTGCTCGTCCACACCCGCACGGTCCCGCTGGTTGAAATCCTGTTCATCGCCAGCGGTGGGCTTATCGGGTTGTTGTTCGGGGTGCTGCTGACCTTTCCGCTGAGCCTGCTCCCCTCCCCCTTCGGGCAATACCTCCCCGTGGTGCTGTCCCTGGTCTTCACCTACGTCGGGACGATGATCTTTGTGCTGCACCGGCGCGGCGTGCATGACCTCATCCGCGTGGTCCGTCGTTCGGCGTCGGCTTCCTCGGGCAGCCTCTCGCTCATCCCCACGCAGGCTCAGCGCTACCTGCTCGATACCAGCGCTATCATCGATGGCCGTATCGCCGCCATTGGCAAGACCGGCTTCTTGCACGGGACGCTGGTGGTGCCCCAGTTTGTCTTGAATGAAATCCAGACGCTTGCCGACTCGAGCGACGACCTGCGCCGCAGCAAGGGGCGGCGCGGGTTGGAACTGCTTGGCCAGATGCAGAAAGACCCCTCGCTGAACATCGACTTTGCCGATGTGGACATCAGCGACATGACCCGGGTGGACGATAAGCTCGTGGTGGTTGCCCGCCAGTATCAGTGCCCGATTATCACCAATGATTTCAATCTCAACCGCGTGGCCGAACTGCAAGGAGTGAAGGTGCTCAACCTGAACCGCCTGAGTGACGCCATCCGTCCGCCGGTGGTGCAGGACCAGCGGTTGGAGGTGCTCATTCGCAACGAAGGCAACGCCCGGCAGCAGGGGGTGGGCTATCTGGACGATGGCACGCCGGTCATTGTCGAAGATGCCCGCCGACTCATCGGTCAGCGCGTCGAGGTCACGGTGACGCGGCTCCACCAGACCCACACCGGGCGACTGGTCTTTGCCAACCTGGTCAATGGGCGGAGAGACGAGCCACCGCCGCCACCGTCATCATCATCATCATCATCATCATAAGTGGGAGTCGGGGCATCCTACGCGCCACCGTCAAACGAGGATGTATGGTATCATGAGGAAAGGGGCAGTATGCGAGCGATTCTCCAGCGGGTTTCATCAGCGTCAGTCACGGTCGATCAAGCCGTGGTCGGGTCTATCGGGGCCGGGTTGCTGGTGCTGGTTGGCGTCACATCGGGCGATGGAGAAGCTGAAGCCACCTTGCTGGCCGAAAAAACCGTGACCCTCCGCATCTTTGCCGATGGGGAGGGTCGTTTCAACCATTCCGTGCTTGATGTGGGCGGCAGTATCCTGGTCGTCTCGCAGTTTACCCTGTATGCGGACGTTCGCAAGGGCCGACGACCGAGCTTTCTGGATGCGGCCCCCCCGGACCTCGCGGCTCCCCTGGTAGAGACCTATGCCGCGGCGCTGCGGGCTGCGGGAGCCAGCGTCGAGACGGGCCGGTTTGGGGCGATGATGCAGGTGGCGCTCGTGAACGACGGGCCGGTGACTATTCTGCTGGATAGTGATACCTTCAAACACCCCCGCCGTTCTGAGCGCTGAACGGAACGCACGGAACGGAAATGAGGCGGATATGCAGCCATTTATGTGTGCTATTCGACGCGATGTGGATGTCTATATCGCTATCGGGCGCGGGCGGGAGATGGCGGATGCCCTCGGGTTCGATGCCATCGACCGCACCCGTATTGAGATTGTCATTCTGGAACTGACCCGCAATCTGCTGGCCCACGCCGGGGGGGGACAGATACGGCTGGAGTCGGTGGCCGAGTATGAGCGGCGCGGTCTGGCGGTCGAAGCGATAGACCAGGGACCGGGCATCCCCGATATCCCCCTGGCACTGCAAGATGGCTATAGTACGGCTCGCACGCTCGGGGCGGGCCTTCCAGGGGTGAAGCGCCTGATGGATGAATTTCATATTGCATCAACGGTAGGGGTTGGGACCCACGTTCGGGCTGTCAAGTGGGTTCCGCAGCGAAGCAGGAGTATGCGATGACGATAACCTGGGGAGCAGTGAATCGCCCGAAGCAAGGGCAGTCGATTAGTGGAGATACTTTTGTGTCCCGAGAATGGGGCAGCGGTCAGGCCCTCTTTGCCGTGATAGACGGGTTGGGGGGGGGCGAAGAAGCGTCCGTAGCGGCGCAAGGTGCGGCCCGCGTGCTGGAAGAGCACCCGGACTATCCCCTTGACCAACTCATTCGCCAGTCCCACCACGCCCTTCGGAGCACCCGCGGAGCGGTGATTGCCCTGCTGCGCCTGGACAGCACCACGAAGAAAGCCAGCTTTATGGGTGTCGGGAATATCGGGGTGCAGGTCTACAGCAACCAGTCCATCAAGCCCATCTCGAAAAACGGAATTCTGGGGTATCGTATGCCGACCCTGCTGGAGCTTCACTATTCCTATAATTCTGGGGATACGTTCGTTTTATATAGTGATGGAATTTCAGGCCGTTTCAATATGGACGGAAAAATGGATATCACGCTGCCTCCCCAGGACCTCGCAGCGGCGATTCTTGAGAGGTATGGCAAAACGAATGATGATGCGACCGTCGTGGTAGTTCGCGATTGATGGCAGGGTAAGCATGAGCGTTGATCTGGGTCACTGGCTAACGGAACGGCGAAATCTGGTGCTCCCCCGTTGGATTTCGACCGTCAATTCCCCGGTTTCCTCTCTCTCGTCCCAGGATGGGCAGGTCGTTGTGGCCAGCGGCAGAGGAGCGACCGATGGTGAGGCGCTGCCGCCTCCAGATGGTGAAGAAACGGCGGAAACACCGGAAACCGGAACGGTCTTTTCCTCCCTGTATGATGGGTTGGTGCAGGCGGCCTACGGCGACCTGTCCGCCCTGGATGAGCACCTGAGCGCCCTGCTCCACATCAACGGGCGTCGGCAGGGCAAGCTGCACGACCTGCTGGCCATGCCGGGCCATCTTCGCCACCTGGCCTGGGATATCTTCCAGAGCGACCTTCAAGGCGACCTTCAAGGCGACCTTCAGGGCGACCCTTCAGACCCCTCCCGCACCTTTGCCCTGATGCGAGAACTGGAGTACCTGCTCGACTATACCGTCGAAACCATCACCCGCACCTGGGAACACCAGACAGAGGCCGAGATACAGGAACGCATCAGTCAGGCCGAGTTTATCGCCGAAAGTATGGCCGCCGCCATCGAACAGGCCGACCGCACCGCCCTGCAACTCTCCTCCCTGAACGACGCCTCCCACCGCCTGGCATCGAGCCTGGAAGACCCGCAGCAGGTGGTTGAACAGCTTGGGGAGACCCTGGTAGCCCTGATGAAACCGGCGCACGTCGCCATCTGGCTGCCCGACGCTCCGCTCTGCCGCCAGGGAGCCAACCAGCAGGAAGCCCCACACCAGCACCAGGACTTGTATGCCGCCTGTTCGTGGGGCGAAGAACGGATACCGGTCACAGGGATGTGCCTGGATGGTGCAACCCCCCACGACATTGTTATCCGAGCCTACACCCATACGAACCTCATGTTTCAGCCGCGCCCCACCGGAGCCATCCAGGGCGAGTGGTACCAGCCGGGGTGTGGGGTGATAGCGCTGCCGCTGCTGGTGAAGGAACAGGCTATCGGGGTGGTCGTCTTGCAAGACCCCATCCCCGAAGAGCGCTTTTCCCGTTCGCAGCAAAACCTGGCGCTCGCCGTGGTCAACCAGGCCGCCATTGCCCTGGAAAATGCCCGGCTCTATGCCCGAATACGCAATTTCAACGCCGAGCTTGAACAACTGGTCGAAGAGCGCACCAGCGAATTGCAGGCCGAGAAAGAACGCCTGGCGACCATTCACGAGATTTCCAAAGAAATCAGCAGCACCCTGGACCTGGACATGCTGCTGCAAACATCGTTGGAGGCGTTGGCGCGGATTACGAACGTAGAATATGGCTCGATTATGCTGGTTGAAACCGAAACGGGCAACCTGGTGAACCGCTCCGTCCTGGGACAGAAGAGTATCAACACCTTCACGCGCTTCCCCGTGGGGACGGGGGTCGCCGGGTGGGTGGCACACCACCGCGAACCGGCCCTCATCACAGATGTTTCCAGAGATGAACGGTGGGTCCCGCTCCCCACCGACGAAGTGACCTCGGAAAAGAAGCACAAAGGGTCGATGCTGGCGGTGCCGCTGGTAGCCCACAATGAGATTCTGGGGGTGCTCATCCTGTCCCACTCGCAGCCGGGCTACTTCCACGAGGGGCACCTCCGGTTGCTCACGGCAAGCGCCGGAGCCATTGCCATTGGCATCAACAACGCCAATATGTATACGACCATCTTTGAAGAGATGGAACGCAACAGTGTGCTGCTTCAGCGCCAGAGCACCGAAACCTCCAAGATGGAGGCTATCTTGCAAAGCCTTTCGGACGGGGTGCTGGTCTGCGATACCTACGGCGAGATCCTTTCTGCCAACCCTGCTGCCGGGCGCATCTTGCAGCGTGATATCACCGAACTGCTGTTCACCGGGGCAACCCTTCAGAGCATTCTGGATGATCTGCTGGCGAAGCAGCAGGGGAAGATAGCGCTGGACGACCTGCTGACCATGCCCCTGAACAGCAATGGCGAGCCGCGTGTGCTCGAAAGCACCGTCAATGTGGGCATACGGGTGGTCAGCCTGTCGCTTGGCCCCGTGCTCAAAGAAGATGGCGAACTGATCGGGGCGCTCCTGCTGATGCACGATGTGACCCGCGAAGTCGAGTCCGACCGCCTGAAGACAGAGTTTATCGGCACGATGTCGCACGAACTGCGCACCCCTATGACGGCTATCAAGGGGTTTACCCAGTTGCTCGTGATGGGCGGGTTGGGGCCGGTGAACGACACGCAGCGGGAGTTTCTCCAGACCATCCAGAACAATTCAGAGCGCATGATTTCCATTATCAATGATGTGCTGGATATCACCAAGATTGAAACGGGCAGCATTGACCTGGAACTGCGCCCTATCCACCTGGCCGAGTCGTTGAGCGGGGTCGTCTCCGACCTCCAGAACCTCATCAAGACCCGCGAACATACGCTCACCATCGATATCCCCACCGGCCTGCCGCTGGTGCGGGCAGACGCGGCGCGGCTCCACCAGATATTGTATAACCTGCTCTCGAACGCCGTGAAGTATACGCCAACCAGCGGCGAAATCACCGTCCAGGCCCGCGAAGCGGTCTATGACGAACTGCCCGAACCGGTGCGCAGCAGCATCGTCAAGAAGAAGCGCTACGTACAAATGGATATTCGGGATACGGGGGTAGGGATTGCGGCGCATGAACTTGACCTCGTGTTCGAGCGGTTTTATCGCACCGAAAACCCGCTGAAGATTGAGGCCGGGGGAACGGGGCTAGGGTTGTCGCTGGTCAAGTCGCTGGTTGAGCTGTTGGGCGGCGTCATCTGGGTGGAAAGTGTGCTCAACCAGGGAAGCACCTTCCGCTTTATCCTGCCCTGCCCTTCCGAAGGGTAAGGATAAGCTACGGATAACCGACCCCGACTCGTCTCTTCCTGCTCCTCCCCTCTGGCCTACCCGCGGGCCATCTCCACATCGACCCGCACCCACCCGAGCGGACCGACCGGCTGCTGCTGCTCCATCAGCAGGTGGCGCGTCAGGGGGAAGTCCTGTTCGTGAGCGGGGGGGCGTCCCCGGTTGAGCCGATACTGCTTGATGATATCGGCAAGCGCTCCCTCGGTGGCGCGGAGGGTGCGTTCCAGCGTTTTGCTCTTCCACCCTGCTCCCCACCCCAGGCTGAGCAGGAAGCTCTCCGGTCCGCACCCCGCCAACTGATCGACCAGACCGTTGTAGAAGTAGTGGAGCATCGGCATCTCCCGGCGGGCAAAAAAGTCCCGCTCCTCTTCAAGGTGGGCCCGGGCATGGGCGCGGCAGGTCTGCGCGAAGTTCTCGATCAGGTGGCGGCGCTGCCCAAACCCCAGTTTGCGGGCCTGCTTCCCAAACAGGTAGTCGTCAATAGTCAGCGTGGTGCGGAAGCTGCTTCCGGCCCGGATGGTCTCCAGGTTGAGGGGAAGGGCCTGCTGGTCGCTTTCGGGATGCACCGCCACGGTGCTCAGGCTCAGGTGCTCCGGGGAAATGGGAGCACTGTCGGCAATGTGGAGGGAGCGGAACAGGTCGTAGTTGGAGATGAGCCAGTTCTTTCCCCCCTGCCCCACCACAGCCCGCTCCAGGTGTTGCCCCGCAAATCGCGCATGGTTGCCCAGTTGACGAACCTCGACGGGCCGCTTTTGCTCCAGCAGCGACTCGTCAATGATGGCCGTGCGGAGCGCTCCCTTCAGGGAGGAACCAGGGATGTAGGGATGGCGATAGACATCTTTAAGATATGGGATAACCTCAACAGCACTTGATGGTCCGTGCAGGCGGTAGCAGACCAGGTGGGGGTGGGCGTGGAACAGTTCCTCGCTCAGAAAGGCGGTCAGATTTTGCGCGGTCATCATCTGCTCCATGAGCGTTGTATCGAGGTGGGAACCGACCAGGTGGTCGAGCACCTGCGCCGTATCGAAGACAGAGAGCGTCTGGTCATAGACCACGAAGTCCACCCCCCGCGCCAGCGGTGGACCGCCCGAGCCGATGTGGAGGGGGGAAAAGGTGGTGATAGTCAGGGAATAGGTGGTCATCGTATCTGGCTCCTGCTGCTCATGCTTGTCACTCTCCCACCCCCACCCCGAGGGCCAGCCCATAGCGCCAGACCGGGTGGGGCGGGGACTTGCTGCTATCGCTCCCATCGCTGGCATCGCTGGCGTCACGCGACGGGCGGGGGGCCAGGTCGCAGATGGTGCCGAGCGGCGGGCGACCGTCGGGGAGCATCCGAACGACGGACCCCTCGCTGAGCAAGCGGACGGACTGCCGCGGCTGCGGTCCCGTGTCCGGGTCGAGGCTCTGGAAGTAGCCCCCCACCGTGACGGTCTGGTAGCGGGACCCCGACCCGAGCACGTTTCCCGCAAGCTCGCCTGCCGCAGGACGGTAGCGGCTGAGCAGGACCAGGCGGGGGGGGGGGGGGGGGGGGGGCAG
>DAOTUF010000091.1:0-7249 GCA_034437495.1 Chloroflexaceae bacterium
GCTGTATGCCTGTACCATGATATGGTGGAGTTCCAGGCTATTCATCGACTTGTATTCTCCCTGGTTCATGGTTTCAGGGAATTATACCATTATTCAGGACGGAGGCGATATCGGGACCGCTCCCCCGCACCACGCCCGTCCCCTTCAATCAATCAATCTCATCAATCTAACCTCTCAGTCAAGGACGGCGCGACACCGCGGTGCCGGGGGAGCCGATAGGCCAGGGATAAGGACCGGCTATTTCCGCGCCTCGTCCAGGTTAAACCAGGTGATATCCAGGTCACGGTGGCAGCGGTCTACCCAGTCTTCACCCCAGTAGAAGTTGCAACTGGTCTCGGCCCGCAGCAGGTGCCAGTGGGCTTCCTCCATCTGGTGGTGCCGACGAGGGTCGTTCAGGACTTCCTCCCCCAACTCCCGCCGGGTCGTGTGAAACGCCTCGCTGGTCTCCTGCACTCGCTGGAGCGCATCCTTTTGCTTTTGCGAGCCAGTCCACTGGACAAAACCGACCCCGTGGTGCCAGCCGGTGTTCCAGGCCCCGGTGTTGACCTTCACGCGGCCATGCGCCCCGAAGCGGTCCAGATATTCGCTGATGAGGATGGGCCGGCCTGCCGTTTCCTCGCGGCGCACCTTCCCCATAAAATCCTCATAGAAGACGTGCCAGAAGTTCCCCTTGGGCGTGGTGTTGCGGAACCACCCCCCGTTGTCGCCATCGGTGCAGGTCGTCACCAGGGGGGGGAAGTTGCACCACCGGGTGCGTTCGTGCAGTTCGTGCTCAAACCAGCCATAGTTCATCCCCGCTTCCTGGGCGTCCGACAACTCGCGGTCGCGGACCACCACCACGATTTCATGCCCCTCATACTCCGCGATATGGGGACGGTAGCGGATTTCTTCCCAGTTCATCGGGTCCACAGGCTCAACGTGCTTGCTATCCACCAGCACATACGCATACCCCATGCGCTTGAGCAGGGGTATCATCTCCATACAGAAGCCCATCTCTGGTGGCCAGAAGCCGCGGAAGTGCTCCCTGGAAAACAGGTGTTGCCCAATCCCCCGCCAGCGCTCAAGCTGCGCTTCCCAATCGGCCTGGGGGATGAGCGGCAGCACCGGGTGGTAGTAGCCCGTGCCGAAAATCTCAAAGACCCCGGTATTCTGGAGGTGCCAGAGCAAATCCCCACACTTGACCGTGCCATAGACACGGTTCTGGAACTCGGGGTTGCTCAGGGTCTCCAGCAGGGTCCCCGACAGCGAAAGATGCACCCGCGCCATGTCTTCATACGGCCAGACGGCACGGGGGATACGGTCGAGCGCCCACAAGATTTCTCGGGCCTCCCACTCCGCGTGCTCAAGCAAGTATTCGAGATTGCCCGCGGGTTGGTGCAGGTTCAGCACCAGCGCGTGATAGATAAAACCCATGTGACCTACTCCCATATCAGGCAAGTGCAGAGCTGATGCTTAAAAGTCGTAGTTGAGAATGTCGCTGGCCCGGCGGCAAAGTTCAATGCCATAGTCGGTCCAGGTGCCCTGCCCCCAGTAGCGGTAGCAACTGGTTTGCGAGGTCATCAGGTAGAACAGCGCGTTGCGGTAGCGGTGTTCGTGGGCCGGAATGCCGGGCTTGATGACCTTTTCGTAGAAGAGCGAACTGGTTCTCTCCATCGGGCCGATGACGTTCTCGTACCCCTGAACCCACGAGATGCTGTTGGTCCAGCTTCCGCCATCCATGTGGAAGCGGTGGTCTTCCTGCTTCAGCGCCTCAATCATCTGCGCCAGCTTTTCTGGCCCGTCCCCGGGCGTGAAGCGCTCCCAGATGCGCTTCTGGTGAACCGGCTGAAGCGGGGCAAAGTCCGACTCCTTGATGCCGAGCGAGAAGAGGTATTCCAGGTATTCGCTCACATTGACCATCGGAGTATCCGTCCCGGATGCCTGACGCGCCACTTCCATATACTTGGGCGGAAACTCGTTCATCATCACGCCGCCGTTCTCACCGTCGGCAATCTGGGTGACGATGGGGGGCACCTGCTTGCCCGCAAGCTCCCACCGTGACAACCCCACCGCTTCGTAGTAGGGCTGCATCTGGGCGACTAGCTTGGTATCGCTCCCCTGCGTTTTGATGATGGCGATAATCTCGGCGCTCTCGCCGGCGGAGTTCTTGCAGACCAGGCGATGAGGCAGGTGTTTGCGCTCCGGCCCCCACCCGTTCTCCGGGTTCTCAACCGAGTGTTCTTGCACCAGCACCCATTGATAGCCACAGTCTTTCAGCGTCTTGACAAATTCGTAGGCCACATCGGGGTGGTTGGGCAGCGCCATCTCCGAGGGCGAGAAACCGCGCACGTGGCTGAGCGCTTCCAGGCCGAAGATCGACGCGAAGTGGTGCTGCCAGGCCCGCACGTGCAGCCGGTAGTCCTGCACGGGGGTGGAGGGAGCTACGGCGTGCCCCCACGGAGCGCCAAGCCATTCGGTGGTGTGCCAGTAGTCCGGGTTGCAGGTGATGGTCTTCAGGCTGTCAAACACATCGTCCAACCCCATGTGGCGCATCCCGTGGAAGAGCGTGCCGGAGTATTCCAGCATAATGCGCGGCTGCTTGCCCTCCTGGATGAGCTGCGGGATAAACTCGCCCAGGCGCTTGTAGCACCAGTGAAACACCGTCGCGTTGTGGTTGTCCCCGATGTGCTGGTTGTCCATCATATGTTTGAGGTTGCTGATCACATCGGCGGTGCGCAGGTCGTCACCCCCGGCGGGGATGAGGGGCTGGTGCATGTGCAGGGCGTTGGCGCAGCAGCTCCGAATATTTCCGAAATCAAACCCGCTCCTGGGCAGGTAGATGGCCTCCCCCTGGTGCTGGTTCATAGCCGCCTCAATCGTCGCTTCCGCGCCGGAGATATTCGGCACGCCTTCGATATATTCTGCCAGTTCTTGCATAGTAACAGGCTCCTTTCGTTTCATACCTCATGCTTCATCATGAAGCATTGATACCCGAATACACAGTTTACGTCTCACTTATGACGAATATACTCATAGATGTTCATATAGTGTTGGCCCGGATAGTTCCACGAATAGTCGTAGCGCATACCGTTAGCTATCAGACTGCGGAACTCGCCCGGGTACGAATACCACAACCCTATCGCCCGCTGCATCGCCGATTCGAGCGCGACCGCGTCGGTCTGGTGAAACACATACCCATTCCGATCATGGAAGGGCCGTTCTGAATGATCCCGGTCGAAGACCGTGTCCACCAACCCCCCCACGGCTCGCACAATCGGCACCGTGCCATATTTCAAAGCAATCATCTGGGTCAGGCCACATGGCTCAAACAGACTGGGCACCACCACCATATCGGCTCCGGCATAGATCAGGTGCGAGAGGTCTTCATCAAAGCCAAGCTCCAGGTGGCAGTCCGGGCTGTCGTTCAAATAGTTCTTGAGATGCCAGAAATAGTTGCTGATATCGCGCTCGGGGCTGGTTCCCAGCAGCACAAACTGCGCTCCATTCCAGAGTGCGTAGAACAGCGCGTGACGAATGAGATGCACGCCCTTCTGCTGGTCCAGCCGCCCGACATAGGCCACGATGGGCTTGTAGTCCTTTCGCAGCCAGAAGCGGTCGCGCAGGGCATCCTTGTTGCCATACTTATCCTGAAGGGTGTCAACCCCATAGCGATAGGGAATGAAGCGGTCGGTCTCCGGGTTCCACACCTCGTAGTCCACCCCGTTGAGCACCCCCCCGAACTTGTCCCCATGTACTTGCAACGTATGCCCCAGACCATACCCCTGGTCCGTATAGCGGGCTTCCCAGGCATGCTGCGGAGAAACGGTCGTGACAAAGTTGGCATAGACCACGCCTCCCTTCATAAAGTTCAGCGCTCCATGGTTAAAGTTGTCTCGAAGCTGGTTATAGTTGAAATAGTATTCCGGACGCTGAAGCCCCGTAGCCCACAGGACGTTTTCCCCGGCGATGCCCTGGTGCTTGAAGTTGTGGATAGTATAGCAGGTGCGCTGGTGGTGCATCCCGTGGAATTTGTAGACTTCGGCCAGCAGCACCGGTGCCAACCCGGTATGCCAGTCGTGGCAGTGGATGACGTCAGGGCGCTTGTCCGTCTTCAACAGGAATTCCATGGCGGCCTTGCTAAAAAAGGCAAAGCGCAAGGCTTCATCGTGAAAGCCATAGTACGCCCCGCGATTGAAGAAGTTGTCGGACGAGTGCGGCTCAATGAAGAAACATTTTCGCCCATGAACGAACCCGAACCAGACAGAGCAGTGGATAGCTCCCCCGAACCAGGGCACCCACAGGTCGGGCATGGTGATATGAAGACCCCATATCTGGTCATAGCGCATGCAGTCATATTTGGGCAAGATGATCTCAACCGCATTCCCGCGGATTTCTAGCTCTCGGCTGAGACCAAACACCACATCGGCCAGACCACCAACCTTGATGACGGGAGCACATTCAGCGGCAAGCATTGTAATGTACACCGGTGTCGCTACCTTTCCACTATACGAAATACCGTCAACTTTGCTGCTTGTTTCATCGTTGGTTGCTCTCGGGGCGGCCCTGCCCGCGGGAGCTTCCCCCTTCTTCTGGGCAATCTCGTAGCTGCCCATACCGCGTATTCTTCATGGTGCAACCGTCAATCCTGGCCTTCCCCGCACGTCTCCCCCACGGTTGCAGCGGCGTTCCCTGCTTCCGACCGGGAAACATTATACCATCGTTTTCCGTAGGGTGACGGGGGCCGGCAGCGGCAGCAGAGGGCAGTCCCCTCCCTATCTGCCAGAACAACTCAGGTATGGTATACTGGGCCCTGCTGGCTCTTATTGACCAGTCCAGGAACAGAGAACGACGCGTTTGCAGCCCCGGGAGCGGCTCTGCGCAAAGGAGCATACCGTATGCGGTTCCTTGCTTCGCGGCTATGGCCGGCTCAGCCGGCCACCTTCGTTTTTTTCGCTGGCCTTGCCCTCTGGCTCGTGGTCCAGGGAAGCGTGGTGGCTGTCCCATTGACCAGCCGGTCTCTTCCCCCCGAAGTCGATGATTCCTATTCCTATATGGTCAAGGCCGCCCAGATGCACTGGTGCTTCTGGCAGGATTGCCCGGCGCTGAACGACCTTCGCACCTATGCGAAAGCACCCGTCTCCGACCCGCAGATCCGCTGGCAGCGCTACCGGGTCTACGGATTCGATCTGCTGGTCTACCACCCGCTCTACTCGGCGCTGCTCGCGGGTATCAAACAGGTGGGGTTGGAATGGGAAACCGCCTTTCGCCTGCTCTGGTATGCGGGAACGGTCTTCTTCGGGGTTGTGTTTGCCTGGTGGCTGCGGGCACTGTGGGGCAGCGGACCGGCCGGCCTGGCAATGGGGATACTGGCCTTCCAGATATTCCTGGGTCAGGGGGTCCATTATGTCGTCCCCTCCAACCTCTGCATGGGTCTTGGCGTGCTGGTCTGGACGTGGGTCATCGTTCGCCGTGGCGAGGTCGGGTGGACCCTCGTAGTCGGCACCCTTGCCCTCGTCCTGCTGCATACGGTCGGGCGAGCCTACGCGCTGATGGCAACCCTGCTGGTGTTTCTGCTGGCGGGCTTCCCGCGCACGCTCAAGGGGTGGTGGCCGGTGCTCGCAGCGTGGTCCATCATCGGGGGGTACACGCTCCTTCCCTTCTTCGTGGAGCGCCCGCTGCTGCGGTTCGAGGCATACCCCTTCCCACCTGGCGTGGACACCCTGACGATAGTCAGCCTGACCCTGGATGCCGCGGGCAAGGCCGTGCTCACCTGGGTCAACGGGGTCGTGACGCCGGGCCTCGTGCTGGGGGCCCTCCTCGTGGGCTACGGGACCACCCCCCCCGAACGGCGCACAAACATAATCCGCACCACGCTGCTGCTGGTCTCGTTCCTGCTGCTCAGTCTGTTCTATGTTATCCCCCCCTACCCGGCCGACCTGTTCATCCGGATGTGGATTCCCGTTGCGGTGCTCCTGACCGGCGCGGTCGGACAGGCGGTATGGTTCGTCCTGGAGCGCAGTTTCATCATTCCCTGGAAACCCGCCGAGGCTATCAGCGAAACCGATACCGCGCTCTTTGGGGGGCGCTCCCTCTCTGCCCGCTCCCACGTTCGTCTGCGCCTGGTAGTGCTGATGATTCTGGTGGCGCTGGCGTTCGATATCGTCGCACACGGCCAATCAACACTGGCGGGGACGGTTGCGCATATGCAGGATCGCCAGAGCATTGCCCTGGAGCCAGAACAACCAGCGCTGCTGTTGGCGCAGTCCGACCCCGGCGACCGCGTGCTCTACCTGGATGAGATACACCGGGATTTCTATCTGCTCCACACCGGGATGCAGCGCGGCGCGGTCTACTACCCGGCACTGCGCGGCACCGCCGAAGAAGCCGCGTGGATGCAGCGCACGGACCTGCGCTTTGCGGTCATCTGGGACCCGGTCGAGTCGCTGGCACTGGAGCGGGATATCCTGGACAGCGGGGTGATAAATCGTCAGGGGCAGATTGCGGCCTCGGAGGTTGCGTGGCTGCGCCTGGAAGCTCCCACCCCCCCCGAGGCGGAGACGCTCCGGGTCCGCATCCACAATTCGGGGCGCACCGGTCGGGTCGAAGTCACGCCCGTTGACGAAAATGGGAAGCTGCTTCGGGCCAACCGCACCGGTGCGGAGGTCGCCGCGTCGTGGAGCGGGTGGGTCACGCTGGAGCTTGACCAGTCGACCAGGGCGACCAGCACGAGGGTCTGGCGCATCGCCTTTCCGGAGGGGGAGTCCCTCTTTGTTGACGGTCTCACCTTTGGCGAGACTGACCACCAGTGGCCCTGGCAGCAGCACGCCCGTCTGGTTCTGGTGACGCAGGCGGGAGCGCAGCGGTGTGCGCGAACGGTCTCGTTCGATGCGTCCCGTCTGGTTCCTCCCCCCCTGGATGCGAAGCCCCTGCATGTGCTGGACGACCGGGGCGCGTCGGTGCTGGTGCGCGTCGGGCCGTAGCCCTGCTGTCCCTTCCGGTCCCCCCCTTCTCTCGTTCCGGGCAACCTGTGGTATCATACGGCGAAGGAACATGAACCGGTAGAACGTAGAGGAAGGAGAAGCGATGGCAAGTGAAAGTACCTTCGATATCGTCTCAGAGTTCGACCGTCAAGAACTGGTGAATGTGGTTGACCAGACCCGGCGCGAGGTGGGAACCCGCTACGACTTGAAAGACAGCAAGACCACGCTCGACCTGGGCGAAGACGAACTTGTTATCACCAGCAGCAGTGAGATGCACCTGCAAAACGTCC
>DAOTUF010000092.1:0-2166 GCA_034437495.1 Chloroflexaceae bacterium
CTCGCGACCCTCCTCGCGACCCTCCTCGCGACCCTCCTCCCACCCCTCGCGGCGCACCTTGCGCAGGAAGGGCGTGTCCAACAGCACCCCCTCCTCTTCCATCAACTGCTCGACCATCTGCAATACCTCCGTGTCTTCCATCAAGGCCGCCAGCGCCAGAAACAACCGGCGCTGCGTTGCCTCCCCTTCCACCGTGCGGATACGGCGAACCACCTCCGTCACCAGCGTGGTCGGGTCGCGCATCTGCATCTGCCCCACCAGCGGCAGCAGCGCCGGCAGGTTCCACGTCAGCACCTCTTCGGCCTCCATCTCCCACAACCGCACCACCTGGTAACGCCACTGGTGGGTAATCTGCCCATCCGGGCGGTAGACCTGATGGACCCCGTCGTCGTCGCGCCCGGCTCCCTGCCCCACATAGATAACCACGTGCAGCATCTCCATCTCGGGGTAGCGCAGGGTCAGGCGGGTCATGTAGTCAAGCAGGCGCAGCCGCATCGGGCGGTGGCTGCGCCGCCCCTGAAACTCGATGTGCAGCAGCACGACCCGCCCCGAGTGCAGGGTCACGAAGAACACCAGGTCGGCGGAGACCGGGTCGGCGGGGAGGCGCAGTTCTTCCGGGCGAGCCTCGACCCGCTGCACGCTGGCCTGGAGCAACCAGGCGGCAATCTCCACAATGAAGGTGGTCACGAACTCCTTGAGCGGACTGTCGGTTCTGGCCATGGCGGGATGATCCTTTATGCTCCTTCATCATTGCCCCCTCGGGTCTCTGATGCTCCTATCATACCACTGCCGGGCAGCGGCAGCAAGAGCGGCCAATGAGCGAAAACGTTATGCCGTCTCCAGAATACTCCCTGCCTCCCCCACCACCACCCGATCCCGCCCGCTGCGTTTGGCCTGGTAGAGCGCCTCATCAGCCGCTTTGACCACCCTATCAGCCGTGCTGCCATGGTCGGGGAAGATGGCAATCCCGAGCGAGGCCGTCACTGCATCGAGCACCTGCCCCTGATACTGCACGACCAGCGATTTCACGCCCTCTCGAAGGTATTCGGCTCGCGCACGGGTGTTGTCGAGCGAGGCTCGCGGCAGCACCAGGGTGAATTCTTCGCCCCCATAGCGACAGATGATATCTTCGTTGCGGGTGTTGTTCTTGAGAAAAACCCCCACTGCCCGCAGCAGCACATCACCGGCATCGTGGCCGTAGGTATCGTTGAACCGTTTGAAGTGGTCAATGTCGAGCATGATCACGCCGACCGATTGCCCTTCTCGTTCGGCCCGCTGCACTTCGCGCGGCAACGTTTCATCGAGATAGCGCCGATTGAACAGCCCGGTCAGCCCGTCGCGAATGGCCTGCTGCTGGAGCCGCTCCCGCAGGTTCAGGTTGCTGAGCGCCAGTGCTCCCTGGCGGGCAACCGTCTCGGCAAGCTGCTGCCAGTGACGGTGTTCATCTTCCTCCATAGGTATGTTGGTACGCAGGTGCAAGATACCGAGCAAATCGTCCTGTACTATCAGCGGCACGCACAGTGCGCCTTCTGTGCTGCCGTCGCGAAGGGAAAAGCACACCTCGTGCTCTGCCCTGGAGAACAAGCACACCTGCTGATGGCGCAGCGCGTGACAGTCAGCCTGTTCGAGGGTTGGTTCGGGGGGCAGCGGACTGCCCCACCTGGCTACTGCGTCAAAGGAGGTCGTTTCGTCGCGGCGGATGTAGAAGGCCCCCGAGTGTTCGGCAAACAGGGCTGCTGCGTTGTTGGCAATAACCTGGCAGGCATCAGCCACCCCCTGACAGCGTTGCAGCGCCTCTCCCATCTGGTTGAGCAATATTACCTCGTGGTTGCGCTGCTTCAGCCACTCATTCGTCCGTTGGATCTGCTCTTCGGCCTGCTTGCGTTCGGTGATATCGCGCGACACGGCGATGATTTCGAGCAGGTCCCCGCTATTCGGGTCGTGGATGGTCTGGCTGGTGGTTTCAAACCAGATATACTGCGCATCCTTGCGCCGTATGCGATAGCTCACCGTATATATCACTGGCTTCCTCATGACCAATACCTTCGCCAATTATTCGGGGGTCAGGTCAGCAGGGAGCGGATGGATACGCCCCATCCCCGTGACCTGCACCAGGATCCGACGCAATAAACTCGGCTCTGGTTTTTCCGGAAGGAGTTTTATGAC
>DAOTUF010000093.1:0-1898 GCA_034437495.1 Chloroflexaceae bacterium
GCAGCCCCGCGGCGACCCCCTCCAGGGCCACACGGACTGGGTCACGAGCGTGGCGTTCAGCCCGGATGGGCAAACGCTGGCGTCGGGGAGTTCGGACGACACCATCATCCTGTGGGATGTCTCCGTCACGTCGTGGCAGCGCCGCGCCTGCCGCGCTGCCGGGCGCAACCTGACCGCGGGGGAGTGGCGGCAGTATCTGGGGAGCGACCGGTTGTATGAAAAGACGTGTGCGCATCTTCCGCTGCATGAAAGCGTCCTTGAAAAGGGTGATACCCTGGCACGGACCGGGAATATCACCGAAGCCATCGCCCAGTACCAGGAAGTGATATCCCCTTCTGCCGTGGATTTTGAGGTGCGGGCGAACCAGGTCTATGCCGAGACCGTGGTGGAAGAGGGGGAAGAACTGGCCCGCGCCGGGGAGGTCGTCAGCGCCACCCTGGTCTTCAGCGAGGCGCTGCGGTTCGACCCCACCCTCGACCTCGACCCAGAACAGCGGACGAACCAGGTCTACGCCGAGACCGTGGTGGGGGAGGGGGAGGAACTGGCACGGGACGGGGAGGTCGTCAGCGCGACCCTGGTGTTCAGCGAGGCGCTGCGGCTCGACCCCACCCTTGACCTGGCCCCAGAACAGCGGGCGAACCAGGTCTATGCCGAGACGGTGGTAGAGGAAGGGGAGGAACTGTCCCGGGCCGGGGAGGTGGTCAGCGCGACTCTGGTGTTCAGCGAGGCGTTGCGGCTCGACCCCACCCTCGACCTGGACCCGCAGGCGCGGGCCGGGGAACTGGCGGCTTCCTTCGTTGTGAGGGAAGGTCGGAAACTGGCACGGGGCGGGCACATCATCAGCGCCACTGCGAAGTTCAGCGAGGCGCTGCGGCTCGACCCCACCCTCGACCTGGCCCCAGAACAGCGGGCGAACCAGGTCTACGCCGAGACCGTGGTGGGGGAGGGGGAGGAACTGGCCCGGGCCGGGGAGGTCGTTAGCGCCACTGCGAAGTTCAGCGAGGCGCTGCGGCTCGACCCCACCCTGAGCTTTGAACCACTAGCGCTGGCCCGCGAGCTTGCCGCGCACGTCCTCATCCAGAAGAGCGAGACCCTGGCCTGGGCAGGGCAGATACCCGCGGCGACCAGGCATCTTACCGAGGCGCTGCGCCTCAATCCGGCTGGGCAGCTATCCGCGCCAACCTGGAACAACCTGTGTGGGTTCGGCAGTGTGTGGCAATCGGCTGAGGCGGTATTCTACGCCTGTGAACGGGCAGTTGCCCTTGAACCGGACAACCAGATGTTTCGCGCCAATCGCGGGATGGCGCTGGCCCAACTGGGCGATTATGGGGGTGCGGCCAGAGACCTCAAGGCGTTTCAAGCCTGGTTCCAGCAGCAAGACGACTCGTTCCAGAAGCAGGCGGGTCTCCCCCTGCTTGAGACGTGGATTACGACGCTGGAAGCGGGGCAGAACCCATTCGACACCGAAACGTTGCAAGATATCCGGTCCCGGTTACAGATGAGCCAATGGGAGCAACCATGAACCTGAACGATCCTCAATCGCGTGCCAGTTGGTCCGGGCGGATGCGTCGCTGGCTCCCCATTCTGGGGTTGCTGCTCCCCTTGCTCTGGGGGAGCGTGGCTGGTTGTAGCGATGCAGCCCCGCCAGGTGTGTCTCCTGAAATGGTTGTGACCAGGACCCCAACTGAAGCCGCTGTTCCCCCATCACCAGGGGAAGAGGCGGAACCAACCCGAACCATCGCACCCGCACCCTCCTCCGTGGTAACGGTGTCGCCAGAAGGAAACGAAAACCCCACCCGTGTCGGGCCTTCGCCCACTCCGGTCCCCACCGCGACGAGACCAGAGCGCTCTGAACCCTCCCCCTACCCCCCTCCTCAAAACAGACCGCCACTCAACCC
>DAOTUF010000094.1:0-4896 GCA_034437495.1 Chloroflexaceae bacterium
GATAATCAATTCACAGGCAAACCCCACTCCTTCGCTGTCCATCATTGCCCAGAAGTCTTCAAAGATGGCAGGGTCGAGGGCTTCGGAGGAAGCGTCGGGGAGGGGATGCGCGTTCGCCGCAGCGAGGACCGGCCCCTCGGCCTCCGCCTCCCCTTTCCTCTCGCCCGAAGCCTGCCTGAGCTTCGCGGCCAGCTCTTCTGCCCGCACCGGCTTGCTCAGGTAGTCATCCATCCCCGCGTTCAAGCACCACTGGCGGTCGCCGTCCATCGCGTGCGCAGTCATCGCAATAATGCGCGGCTGCTGCTCGGCAGGATACTCCGACCGGATGCACCTGGTGGTCTCTATCCCATCCATCTCGGGCATCTGCACATCCATCAGGATGACATCATACCGCTGTCGCTGCATCGCCTCCAGCACCTCATACCCGTTGGTCGCCACATCCGCACGGTAGCCCATCTTTTCCAGCAATTGCAGCGCCACCTTCTGGTTGAGCAGGTAGTCTTCGGCCAGCAGGATGCGCAGCGGGTGACGCTGCCCGGCCTGGTGGTCGAGCGGGGAGCGCTCGGCACAGCGGGAAGTTGCGACCGGCTCGCCCCGGGCCATGCTCACCAGCGCCGCGTGCAGGAGCGCCGGACGAAGGGGCTTGATGAGAAAGGCGACACCTTCGCTTTCATCTACTCCTCCCCAATCCAGTTTGTGGCGGGCCGTGAGCGGCACCAGGGCAACGATAGGCAGGCCGGGCCGGGCCTGGTGTATCTGCGCGACCAGCGTTGCCCCCTCCAGCCCAGGCAAGGACCTATCCAGCACCACCATATCGCACGGCTCGCGCTGCTGACGCAGCCACTCCAGCGCGGCAGCAGCAGAACGGGCAAGGTGCGCCTGCATCCCCCACATCGCAGCATACTGGCTCAGGAAGGGGTGGGAGGTGGCCCGTCCATCTGGCTCAGCCCGGTCAGCCCGGTCAGCAATGATGAGCACCCGTTTGCCCTGCAAGTCCGGCTGGTCGGGGGAGAGAAAGGGGGAAGGCTCAGCCTCAGCCGCCTCAAGCGCCAGCACCACATAGAAGGTGGAGCCGCTGCCGACTTCGCTCTCAACCCCCACGCTCCCGCCCATCATCTCGACCAGTCGCTTGCTGATGGCAAGCCCCAACCCCGTGCCACCATACTTGCGCGTGGTCGAACTGTCTGCCTGGCTGAATGACTGAAAGAGACGACTGAGCCGGTCGGGGGGGATACCGATGCCCGTGTCGCGCACGGCAATATGCACATCGTGCCCCCCACCCCCCACCGTCACCACCACCTCGCCCTGCTCCGTGAACTTCACCGCGTTGCCCACCAGGTTGACGAGGACCTGCCGCAGACGGGCAAGGTCGCCTACCACCATCTGGGGAATGGAGGGGTCTATCCAGTAGGCCAGTTCGATACGCTTTTCGGCAGCCTTCGGCGCGAGCAGTTCCAGCACCGCTTCAATGCAGGTGCGCAGATTGAAGGGGGCGTGCTCCAGTTCCAGCCGCCCGGCATCTATCTTGGAGAGGTCAAGAATGTCATTGATGAGCGCGAGCAGCGCCTCACCGCTCATGCGTATCGTCTCCACATAGTCCTGCTGCTCCGCAGTCAGGGGGGTGTCCAGCAGCAGGCTGGTCATACCAATCACGGCATTCATGGGGGTGCGAATCTCGTGGCTCATATTGGCCAGAAACTCCGCCCTGGCGCGGGTGGCGGCTTCGGCGGCTTCGCGGGCCTGGTGCAGCGCCTCTTCCATGCGCTTGCGCTCGGTGATATCAACGCCGAACACCGTAACCCCGGTCTGCTCTCCGGTCTCCGTCAGAATGGGAGCAAACCGGTATTCCATATAGCAGACAGACATGATGAAGCGGGTCGGGGTTTCGATGGTGAAGACCTCGCCACGTAGAGCGCGGTCATAGTAGCCCTGCCACTGGTCGCGGACCGGTGCGGGGATGCCTGAAAGCAGCAGATTGTCCCCCTTCTTCAGGTCGCACCCCAGGAAGGTATGCAGGTTGGTGAGGTAGTGGGAGTTGGCAATGATCAGGCCGTAGTTGCGGTCTATGGACCAGATGCTCCCGTTGGTGTTCTCAATCAGGGCCCGCAGGTTGGCCTCGCTCTCGCGGAGCGCTTCCTCGGCCTGCTTGCGCTCGGTGATATCGCGGGCGATGCCTTCAATGAACAGCGCATTCCCCTCCTCATCGTTAACCACCAGGTTCCGCTGCTCGGTCCAGATGACGGTGCCATCCTTGCGTATCCAGCGCAGCACCAGCGGCCCGTTCTCCCTACCCTGAGCCGCCCGCGTCAACAACGGGATATCGTCAGGATGAATGAGCTTGAACCCCAACTCGGGGTCGGCATAGTGTTCTTCCGGGGTGTACCCCGTTATCGCCGTGACCGCGGAATTGACATATTCGAACCGCCGTTCCGGAATGAGCCGCAGCCGATAGATGATATCCAGAGCGTTTTCGGTCAGGCGGCGGTAGCGAGCCTCGCTCTCACGCAGTGCTTCCTCGGCCCGTTTGCGCTCGGTGATATCCCGCGCCACCGTCTGGACGGCTGGCCTCCCCTGAAAGGTGATGGACTGGCCCGTCGCTTCTATGTCAACAACGCCCCCATCGAGGCGAACAACCTGCTGCTCAAGCAAGGGGATAGGCACACCACCCATGGCCTGCTCAATACGGGTGCGCACGATATCCCGGCTGGAGGGAGCAACAAAATCGAGCACGGGCACATCGACGAGTTGAGCGGGGACGGAGCCGCCAAGCAACCGGACGCAGGCATCGTTGACCAGAACGAACTTCCCGTCCTGGTCAACAAAAACCGCATCTGGCGACATCTCTACCAGGGAGCGGTAGAGTTCTTCGCTCTCGCGCAGCGCCCGTTCTGTCTGCTCGCGCCGGGTGAGTTCCTGGAGCAGACGGGCCGTAGCCTCCTGCAACGCCATGGTCCGCTCATCCACCCGCTGCTCAAGCTCATCGTTGAGTTGCTGCAAAGCGGTGCGGGCCGTGTGGGCTGCCTGAAGGCTCTGCTGGAGCCACCACACACTGAGCACCACCGCCACCCCGATCATCCCGCTCACCCCGGTCTGCATCAGCCAGCTAGTCACGAGCGCAGGCGCTTCGGAAAACTGGGCAAGTGTCTCGGGCGGCAGGCGGAGCACCCCCACCCCGAATGCCACGCAGATGACCCCGTAGACTACTCCACTCACGCCCCAGAGCGCCAGCGCGGACCGACGGGGCAGCAGCAGCGCCGCCAGCACCACCACCGCAAAGAGATAGATGCGCCCCGTGCCGACCACGCCGCTCTGGACGAGGTAGAGCACCGAGGCGAGCGAAAGCAGCGCCAGCAGCAGGCCAGCGCGGACGGGAAAGGCAAGCCGGGGAAGCAGGGTGATGACCGCCAGAAAAGCCACCAGCGCGATACCCTGCGCCAACCAGTCGAGCCGACCGGACGACGACGAGGAGGACGACGACGACGACATGGACATGAGGATCCCCACCGCAAGTCCCACGAGGGCAAAGAACAGCAAAATCTTCAACATCAGGAGCAAGGTGGTTTCGCGCCAGTGTTGCAGTTGGTCCGGTGTCGAAAGCGTTGGCTTGTCCATTGCAGCGCCCTTTCCCTTTTGTGTCTTGTATTCCAAGTATAGCATATCAGTCATCTCCAGGGGAATAGAAGGGGAGCCGCGACCCTCGGAAGGAGGAGACGGGAAAGGCGAGACCGGAAGCAGGGAGAGAGGAAGAGAGGAAGAGAGGAAGAAGTTTGTACTTTTGTGATCCTCCGGCGATGGGGGGGATGCGCCGGGGGGCAGGGTTTCGCGGCTTTCTGAGACTCTGGCACGCCCTATGGTATAATTGCACAAACGCAAAGGAACCCCGAGGAAGACCCGATGGGGTTTCCCAATCAGACCGTTTCACTGAACACAAAAACAGAGATAAGGGATAGACGTTGACGTATGCCAAACATCACGGTTCGTGACATCCTGCGCCTGGCGCTGCCCCCCGGCACCCGACTGGTGGCCGGGGCGTCCGGGCTGCGGCGTCCAGTGACCTGGGTGGTGATGATGCGCACCCGGCTCCCCGCCTTTGTCGACCTGCGAGGGGGTGAAGTCGCCCTGCTCTCGGTCGAAGCAGCGCAGGCCATGGACCCGCGGCTCACCCTGTCGGTCCTGGTGCAGCGCCTGTCTCAGGCTCCCGTCGCGGCGGTGGCAGCCCTGGGTCCCGTGACCCCGGAGGACGCCGAAGCAGCCGAACAGGTGCGTCTGCCGCTGCTCCACCTCCCCGATGAAAGCGATTTCCGCGATATTGAGCGCGAGATAGCCCGCCTCATCAGTGACTACGAGGCGCAGTTGGAGCGGCGAGGGGCCCAACTCTACAACCTGCTGACGCAGCATTCGATGGGCGAGAATGGGATGGCCGACCTGCTTGAGACCCTGGCCGAACGGACCAACCAGTGTGTCGCAAGCTACGCTGCCAATGGCGAACTCACCGCCCTGACCGGGCAGGGGCCGGGCCGCGTGGCGCTGCAATCGCTGCGACCGGCGGAGCGCGGGGACAGCTCACTGCTCAGCCAGCAAATCTGGGTCGAGCCGGTCGGCTCGCCGGGGTTTCCCAACGGCTACCTGGCCATCGCCGGGGCCAACCTGGACGAGTGGGACCGGCTGGCGGCGGCGCAGGCTGCCGCAGCCCTGGCGCTGGTGTTTGCCCGAGACCAGGCGGTCCAGGCAGCCGAAGAACGCCTGCGCGGAGATTTTCTTTCGGCTATCCTGGCCGGCCCCCCTGCCGACCCCTCCTCGCTGGTGCAGCGGGGGGAAGAACTGGGCTACAACCTGAACCTTCCCTACGTGGCGATGCTCCTGGCGCTGGAACATTCCAGTTCGAGCGGCGCAGAT
>DAOTUF010000095.1:0-3823 GCA_034437495.1 Chloroflexaceae bacterium
AAAAACATCTGGTCGGCATAGACCGGGTCGGGGAGGAGGCGCAATTCCTCCGGGCGGGCCTCCACCCGCTGTACCTCGGCCTGGAGCAACCAGGCGGCAATGTCGGCAATGAAGGTGGTCACGAACTCCTTGAGCGGACTGTCGGTACTCGCCATGAACGCGTGCTCCTTACGTATCTCCTTGCATCTTTAATCACCCTGGACGCTGCATTATCATTCGGAAATGGCTGGTCACTCGGTGCTCCTTGTCACTCCTCGCACGAAATGCGGTGCCAGTCCCGCCAGTCGAGGAACGTCAATCCCCAGATGCCTCCCTGGAACAGGGCTGACAAGGCACACCAGAAGCAAATAGAATGGATGACAAAAATCTGGATTGCAACCAGGTAGAGCGAGAATAATGCCCCCATTGACGAAACCAGCAAAAGAGCAGGCGGCAGAGAGAGACGCCCCACCGTGTCGGTCTGGAGCATGACCATGCCCAGAAGGAACAGCACCAGATATCCCCCTACCCCTAGAAAGGCAACCGGTATCCCCTCCTCTCCGGGCGGAAGCCTGCTCCAGGGGCTATCCTGGACTGCCGTGCAGCTTCCACCTACCGGGCAGTACAGCGGGTCTTCCGGGCGCAGCGTGCTCAACGAGAGGTAGAGGGAATCAAAGAACCCGAACAGGGCAAGGAGCACAATGCCCATCCGGGGCAGAAGGGAACGATTGGCGTGCATCAGGTCTTCACCTCCTCGGTCGTGCTTATCGCAGCCCCTTTGCTTGCAGTGCCGCATTGATAGACGGAAAGAGTTCGCCCGACCCGATGACTTCCCCATCATCAACGATAAACATAGGGGTCCCTGTTACGCCGGCCTCCACACTGGCCTGGTACGCTGCGGCTATCTCCTGCTGATACCGTCCACTCTCCAGGCAGGTCACAAACGGCTCGCGGTCCACCCCAACCTCGCTGGCCAGTTCTGCAAAACGGCTCGTTGTCGCATCGCTGGCCCACTCCTGCTGTCGCTGGAAGAGGATGTCATGCATCTCCCAGAATTTGCCCTGCTCACCAGCGCAACGGGCCGCCCTTGCAGCTATCGGAGCATTGGGGTGCATTCTGAGGGGAAAATCATGGAAAACGAGTTGCACCAGGCCAGTTTTCACGTAGTCAGAGATAAGGCGGGTGTACATCGGGTGGCGGGCAAAGCTCGCACAAGCCGGGCACTGGAAATCGGAATACTCCACCACCGTGACAGGCGCGTCCGGCTCCCCTTTGTAGGAGAACCCTTCGGCGGTTGTGCCCACAGGGACCCCCTCATTGTTGGCCACGGGGGGGCGAGCGGAGGCATCGGCCAGGATCGTTTCTTCAACCATCTGCCGCACCCGGTCTTCGTCGGCGGAAGCAGCGGTACGCAGCACATAGGTAATCATCAGCGCCGACCCGACGAAAATCACCACCCCGATAATCCAGTAGAAAGAGCCAAGCGACAGGGAGGTCCTGGGGGCAACGTTTCGCCCACGCTGGTGGGACTGGGAGGAAGAAGGGGTCGATTTTTTGGGGGACGCTCTGCGCCCCCGCTGGTGAGGTTTACTCATGTCTCAAACTCCGGACTATTCAATTCAATATTTCAACGGTCCCTACGTAGCAATTCAATGGGTATCTGTATCTCTATCAGGATTATGGTGGACCTCATGGAAACTGGCGCACGCATCGCTTGTCAGGGGGGACTAGACCGGATGCAGCCCCGGAAAGGCCAGCCCGGCCCTCTCCTCAAACCCGCACATCAGGTTCATGCTCTGGACCGCACTTCCGGCTGCGCCCTTCATCAGGTTATCAATGGCACAGATGCTCACGATACGCCCGCTTGCCTCATCCAGCGCAAACCCGATATCGGCGTAATTGCTGCCTGCGAGGATTTTCGGCTCGGGAAAGCGGTAGACCCCCGAGCGCTCCTTGACCACCCGCACAAAGGGTTGTTCACGGACCCACCCCCGATACGCCTGCCACAGGTCCTTTTCGCGCACCGGGCGGGTTGCAAAGGCCTGGACCGTCGCCAGCGCCCCACGCACCAACTCCACCGATGTAACCGACAGATGCACATTCGTCAGCCCCGTGATCTGCTCCACCTCGGCGGTGTGGCGGTGGCCGACCGGCGCGAAGGACCGCACCGCTCCGGCCCGCTCCGGGTGGTGGCTGCTTTCCGATGGTTCGGCTCCCCCCTCTGACGACCCGACCTTGATTTCAACCAGCACCGGGCGGGTTTCGTCGACCAACCCGGCCTGCACCAGCGGCAGCAGGGCCAGGTTCGCGGCAGTGGCATTGCAGCCCACCCCACTGGCATAGGAAGCATCGCGCAAGGTCTCGCGGTTGACTTCGGGGAGGCCATAGACAAACCGCTCCAACCAGGTCGGGGCGGGGTGGTCTTTCCCGTACCAGTGGCGGTAGACCGCCGGGTCGTGCAGGCGAAAATCAGCACTGCAATCCACAATACGCGGGGCGAGAGCGGCATAGTGCTCGATAGACCCCGCCGCCTCGCCGTGGGGCAGCGCCAGAAACAGCACATCGCACGGTGTTACCGTGTCGGGGTGGACAAATTGCAGCGACGAGCACCCGCGCAGGTTGGGGTGGACCTGGTAGAGGTAGCGCCCGGCGTAGCGCCTGCTGGTAGCCTGGGCAACCTCTACCTGGGGGTGCCACAGCAGCAGACGGAGCAACTCCCCCCCCACATAGCCCGACGCTCCCACAATGCTGGCTCGAACCGTCTGACTCACAACACCACCTCCCCACGTCCCACTGCCAGCACGAGGTCAATCATCCGGGCCGGAATATTGACCCCGGTGGTCTCGATGCTATTCCGAAACTCCATCGTATAGTTGACTTCGTTCACCAGCAACCGTCCCTCGGCGGTCTCCAGCAGGTCTACTGCCAGCATCCCTCCCCCGACGGCGCGGGCCGCCTGGATGCTCAGGTCGGCTAGCTCGGGCGTCACCGGGCAATTGCTGGCGTACCCCCCGCGGGCCGTGTTGGTAATCCAGTGTTCGCTCGTGCGGTAGATGGCCCCGATGCACTCGTCTCCCACCACAAAGCTCCGAATATCTCGTCCCGGCTTTTCAATGTATTCCTGGATGTAGAAAATCGAGTGCTGATAGCTCCCCAGGACCGAACGATGTTCGATAATCGCCTCGGCAGCCTCACGGTCATTGACCTTGCTCACCAGCCGGCCCCACGACCCGATGACGGGTTTGAGAACGACCGGGTAGCCCATCTGCTCCACGGCAATCAGCGCTGTTTCAGGCGTGAAGGCCAGCAGCGCCCGCGGGGTCGGAACCCCGGCGTGAATGAGGGCCTGGTTGGTCAGGAACTTGTCACCGCACACGTGGGCTGCCTGGTAAGAATTGACCGTCGGGATACCCGCGTCCTGGAAAAACTTGAGGGTATAGAGCGCACGGCTATGCTGGATACACCGCTCAAGCACCACATCGTAGGGATAGTCGTAGGCGTGCAAGTCAAAGATATGGTCCCGGTCATCAATACGGGCAACCGTCAGGCCGCGGCGCTCCAGTTCCTCAAAGAGCAGTTTCTCTTCGGCTCGGATGCGCGAACTGAGCACAGCGATACGCATTTATTCCCCCCAGTCTTCCTCTACCTCCGGTGCAAGCTCCAGCGTTGGTGGCTCAAGGCTCACCAGTTCCAACTCAGCACCACATTCCGGGCACACGACAATCTCCCCCGTCATTGTGTCGGCGGGGATATCGAACTCAGCACCACATTCCGGGCAAGCCACTCGCATATCGCTCTCCTCTCAGCATCAACAAAATACTATCCTAGATAGACAGAGCATTAC
>DAOTUF010000096.1:0-19223 GCA_034437495.1 Chloroflexaceae bacterium
GATGAGCCTGGTGGATTGTTCGGGAGCCACCGGCGAAGGTGGGGAGGGGGGGGAAGGAATGGAAGGAACAGCACTCATTGGTCAACCTCCCTGCTTCAGTCCTGCTTCAGTCCTGCTTCAGTCGCTCTCATCTCAGCAATGATGGGTTTCAGGTTCTTGAGGATGGCGTAGATGGCGTAAATCTCCTCAAGCAGTTCGATGGTGAATTCGTTGAACCGTTTCATCGGGCAAACCGACCCCCCGACCCATCACGTCCGATATTCCGCATTGATACGGACATACTCATAGGAGAAATCGCACGTCCACGCTGTTGCCGTCCCCGGGCCCATCCCCAGGTCGGCCACTACCTGCACTTCGGGAGCACTGAGCACCCGATGGGCCGCCGGCTCATCGAAGGCTTGCGGCACGCCATGTGCAAACACCTGCACCGGCCCGAAGTGGAGCACCACGCGCTCGGGGTCGACGGTCGCTCCGCTGTAGCCCAGAGCGCAGACGACGCGCCCCCAGTTCGGGTCAGCCCCGAAGATAGCCGTCTTGACCAGGGGGGAACGGGCCACGGCCATCGCCGCACGGCGGGCATCCGTGTCGCTCACTGCTCCCCGCACCGTGATTGTCACCAGACGGGTGGCTCCCTCCCCGTCGCGCACCACCTCTCTGGCCAACCGCTGGCAAACCTCGACCAACCCCGCCAGAAATGCCTGCCCCTCCGCCGACTCGATGGTTGGTATCGAAGGGTGCCCGGCACCGCCATTGGCAAGCGCCAGCACGGTATCATTCGTGCTGGTGTCCCCGTCAATGCTGATGCAGTGGAACGAGCGGTCAGCCGCGAAGCGCAGGGCTGCATCCAGCACCGCCGGTTCAACCGCCGCGTCGGTCGTCACCACGCAGAGCATCGTCGCCATATTCGGGTGGACCATCCCGGCCCCCTTGACCATCCCGCCAATGTGGATATGCTCCCCACCAGGCAACCCTACGCGGACCGCGCAGTATTTGGGGCGGGTGTCGGTCGTCATCATAGCTCGGGCGGCGTCCGGACCGTGGGCCGCGTCGAGGTGCTGCGAAGCCGCGGCAATCCCCTGCACCACCCGGTCCACGGGCAGCGGCATCCCGATAACCCCGGTGGACATCACCAGGGTGCTTTCGCCGGGGAGCGCGAGGGTTCGTTCGACCTCGCGGGCCGTGGCTCCCGCAGCGGCAATCCCCACCTCGCCGGTGCAGGCGTTGGCGCTGCCGGCGTTGATGAGCACGGCGCGGATGCTGGTCGCGTTTCGGGACAGCACGGCCCGATCGTAGTGGATGTGAGCCGAGACGACCCGGTTGGTGGTGAAGAGCGCGGCAGCAGCGCAGGGACGTTCACTGACCAGCAGGGCCAGGTCCGTCCGCCCGGCATACTTGATGCCGCACGCGGCCACACCAGCCCGCCAGCCTTCTGGCGTGGTCACATGACCGTGCTCAAGAAGGGTCCAGGTCATAGGTCCGTCTTCCTCTCATCGGTGCATCTCGCCAGTATCACGCATCCGTCTCCCCCGGCTGCGCATCGACGTTCGACCAGCGGGCCGACTCCTGCACCCCGACATGCCCCAGGTGCGCCACATCGTTGTAACAGGCCAACCGCCAGAACTTCTGCCCGCTGTAGGAATAGGTTTCCCAGTGCGTCAGCGACGTGTTGTGGGGGTAGAACTCCAACCGCAGGGGTATGCGGGTGTGGATGTTCAGAAAGTAGGCAAATGAGCCGTCAATGACGCCGCCATGACAGACCAGCACAATCGTCTTGCCTTTGTGGTCGCGGACGATGCGGTGCAGCGCACCAGCGACCCGCAGCATAAACTGCGCCCAACTCTCGCCGCCGGGGGCAATCTGGTGAAAGGGGTCGTTGACAAAGTCCGGGTTGCCATACCTTGCCCACGCCTCTTCGTGGTGCAGTCCGTCGGCCTCCCCCACGCCGATTTCCTGCACCTCGTCATCCAGTACCATCGGCACATTCAGCGCCGGAGCGATAATCTCGGCGGTCTGGCGGGCACGAGGGAGCGTGCTGGAAATCAGGATATCGGCGGCAATCTCACCCGTCGCGGCCAGACGGTCGCGCAGGCTCTCTGCTTGAGCCACCCCCCGCGGCGTCAGCCCCGTGTCTCCGCGCATACCGCCCATGATTGGCTCAACATTGACCACCGCTTCGCCGTGGCGAACCAGATAGAGATGGGTCTGGGTTCTGGTTGTCATGGTAATGATGCTTGTCCTTTCAATGCTAATCCATAGAGCCGAATAAATCCCTCTGCATCACGCTGATGATACACCGTATCTTCGCCAAACGTCGCCAGGTCTTCGCGGTAGAGCGAGTGGGGCGAACGGCGGCCCACAACGGTGGCCTGCCCCTTGTAGAGCTTGAGCCGCACCTCCCCCGTCACGCTGGCCTGGGTGGAGCGCACGAAGGCATCGTAGTGGTTTCGCAGCGGCGAAAACCAGCGTCCGTTGTAGACCAGGTCGGCGTAGTCCAGGGACAGGCGGTCTCTGGCCTGCATCGTCTCGTGGTCGAGCACCAGGTGCTCCAGTTCGCGGTGGGCGGTGTAGAGGACAGTCCCGCCGGGCGTTTCATAGACGCCGCGGCTCTTCATCCCCACCAGGCGGCTTTCGACCATATCGACCCGTCCGATGCCGTGGCGTCCTCCCAGGTCGTTGAGGCGCTCCAGCAGGGCAACTAGCCCCATCCGCTCACCATCCAGGGAGACGGGCACCCCGGCCTCGAAGCCTACCACCACGTATGCAGGTGCATCGGGGGCAGCTTCGGGGGCCGTGCTTACCTGAAACATCTCTTCTTCTGGCTCGTTCCAGGGATCTTCCAACCGGCCCCCTTCGTGGCTGAGGTGCCAGAGGTTGCGGTCGCGGCTGTAGATTTTCTGCGAGGTGACACGAACAGGGATGTGGTGGCGGGCGGCGTAGTCCAGCGCATCTTCGCGGCTGCGGATGTCCCACTCGCGCCAGGGAGCAATAATCGTGAGATGGGGAGCCAGCGCCATGTAGGTCAGTTCGAAGCGGACCTGGTCGTTGCCCTTGCCGGTGGCTCCGTGAGACACAGCGTCTGCCCCTTCCTGTCGGGCAATCTCCACCTGGTGGCGGGCAATCAGTGGGCGGGCAAACGACGTACCCAGGAGATAGGTTCGTTCGTAGATAGCGCCTGCCTGCATGGTTGGCAGGATGTAGTCACGGATGAATTCCTCGCGCAGGTCGCGCACGATGCACTTGCTTGCGCCGCTCTGGAGGGCTTTTTCTTCCAACCCTTCCAGTTCTTCGGCCTGACCGATGTTGGCGCTGAAGCAAATGACTTCGCAGCCGTAGTTCTGGCGCAGCCAGGGGACGATGACCGAGGTATCCAGTCCCCCCGAATAGGCCAGCACCACCTTTTTGACGTTGACGGTTCTGTCGGTTCTGACGGTGTGTTGGGGCATGGGCAGTCTTTCCTCTTGTGCCCGGTTTCCCAGGGCACATCTGAAGCAAAAAAACTGGCGATTCCTGGAGAAACGCCAGTTCCCTTCCTGTATCCTGGTGGAGCCGAGGGGACTTGAACCCCTGACCCTCACACTGCCAGTGTGATGCTCTCCCAACTGAGCTACGGCCCCACACCTGGATGGGCATTATAGCACAGTCGTTGGGCGGAGTCAAACCAGCAGGCGGGTCGCGTTCATTCCACGCTCATCCCACGTGTTCCGTCCTGTTTGTGCTCTTGCCAGCACCGCCCTGGTCGGGGGATGAGCCGGGGCACGCGTCGCTGGTAAGCAGCGTAAGTCTCGCCAAACGTCGCCAGCAATCGTTGTTCTTCGTGCATTGAGCCTGCATAGAAGTAGAGCGTGGCCAGCACCGCAAAGGTCAGCATATTCAGGGTCATGAGGGGTGTAAGCCAGATGAACCCCAGGCTCAATGTATACAACGGGTGGCGCACGTAGCAGTAGAACCCGCGCACCTGCAACGTATCGTCCGGGGGAGGAGCGGAGGGTTTGGCCCGTATCTGCGCCAACCCCAGAAAGTGCCTGGGGTCTGTCTGGGCGAATGCCCGGCCCATCCCCACCAGTGCCAGCACTTGCCCTCCCATCATCGGCCAGGACCATGGGGCAGGCACCGTATACAACACCCGGTCCGGGAGCAGCACCAGCAGCAGCAGCACTGGCCCGAAGGAAACCGCCGCAAAGATATTGTAGGCCAGCCGGTACCAGCGGTTGGCTGCGGGGCCGAACTGTTGCCTGACCCACCCCTGGATGTGCAGGTTGGCTAGCAGGCTGTGCAGGAGCGCATAGGCCGTAAAGGAAATGGCAATGAGCAGAACACTGGTCACGTTGTGCTGCCTCCATTCGCGTATACGGCTATTCCTGCACCAGTTCGCGCAATTCCACATTCACGGTCTGTTCTCGCCCGTCCCGAATGACAGTGACCCGTACGGTCTGCCCCACCTCGGTCTGCGTCTCCAGCAGCACAATCAGGTCTTGCACCGATGGCACCTTCTCTCCCTCCACCGCCACGATGATATCACCGCCAATGGGGACCATCACGTGCCCCACCCGCACCTGCTGCATACCGCTCTGCAACGCGCTGTTGCGGGGGGTTTCTACGACGAGCAACCCCTGCTCCACGGGAATATCCATCCCGGCCCGCCGGAGCAACTCAATCCACCTGGGGGTGAGTTCGAACAACCGCACGCCAAGCGATGGGTGGGGGTACCGTCCTGTGGCGATGAGCGAGGGGACGATACGCTGCACCGTGCTGGCTGGTATGGCAAACCCGATGCCTGCCGAAGCTCCACTGGGGCTGAGGATGGCCGAATTGACCCCGACCACCTCACCGGCCAGGTTGAGCAGCGGCCCGCCCGAATTGCCCGGGTTGACGGCGGCGTCGGTCTGGATGACCTCGCCAATGAACCGCTGGTTGGGGCTTTCGATGATGCGCCCCAATGAACTGACCACGCCCAGGGTCAGGGTGCGCTCCAGACCAAAGGGGTTCCCGATGGCTACCACAAACTGCCCCACCCGCACCTGGTAGGACTCATTGACAGGCACGACGGGTATCTCATTGGGGAGGAGATCCACTTTGATAACCGCCAGATCGTTGGATGGGTCAGCCCCCACCAACTGCGCGGGCATGCTTCGCCCGTCTGCCAGTGCTACGTGTAGCTCCTGGGCGTCCTGCACGACGTGGTAGTTCGTGACGATGTGCCCCTCGCTGTCGTAGAAAAACCCCGACCCGCTCCCCTCTCGCGGCATCGGACGCATGAAAAAGTCATATTCAAGCGAGCGGTTGGTGATATTGACCACGCCCGGCCCTGCCCGCCGGTAGACCTCCTCGACCTGGGTCTCCAGTTCGGTGGCATCGGTTCGGATGGGCAGCGCGGTGGCGGTTGGCAGAAGCACGGGGGTGGATTGCTGCGCCTGCAAGCGGGGGTTCTCTTCCAGTCCCCGCGACGAGAGCGGCCCCAGGCGGGCAATCAGCCACCCGGCGGTCGTCCCTCCCAGGCAGGTCATGGCGATGATGAGCACCAGGACGATGCCGATAAGCCGAAACTGTGTTCGTTGTTGTGATTGCTCCATAGAGCTATCCTCATTCTTTCTCCTACGGTTCCTTGCGCCAGAACCGCAGCACCACATTCACCACCACCGTCAGCACCAGACTGACCAGCAGCATCGTCCCCAGAGGAATGAACACCTTGAAGTGGTCGCGGTCTATCATGATGTCGCCGGGGAGCCGTCCCGACCAGGGCAGCCGCCCCACCAGCATCAAGAGACCCCCGACAACCAGGAATACGACCCCGGCCACGATGAACCAGCGCCCAATTTCCGTCATCGTCATGGTTCCCTCTCCCCCCTTATCCCTTATCCCTTTTCCCCTTTCGCAGCATCAGGGGCGTGGCTTTCCAGCTACGCAAATAGGACATACTGTCGAAGAAAGGACTCAACTGCCTGGTAGTATGCCGCGATGGTCTCGGCCCTGCGCCAGCCGTGCCCCTCCCCCTCATAGACGTGATACTCGTGCGGCACCCCGCGTTTTCGCAGCGAGTTGACGATAGCTTCGGCCTGGCTCTGCGGTACGACCTGGTCATCGGTGCCTTGAAAGATGGCGATGGGGTCATTGAGCAGGTGCGCGTGGAAGAGCGGCGAGCGTTCGCGGTAGACCGCGCTGGCCTCCGGCAGGGGACCAAGCAGCGAATCCAGGTAGCGGGACTCGAATTTGTGGGTGTCTGCGGCGATGGAAAAGAGGTTGGAGATACCATACAGGCAAATACCCGCGCTGAAGACCCCCGACGCGCGGCACAGCGTCTCCAGCACCGTATATCCGCCGGCACTCTTGCCCATAATCACCAGGCGGTTCCCATCGGCAAGCCCCTCCTCTACCAGGTAGTGCGCCCCGCTGACCACATCCTCCACATCAGCAATTCCCCAGTTCCCATACAGCGCTTCCCGATATTCTCTCCCGTAGCCGGTGCTCCCGCGATAATTGACCTGCAACACGAGGTAGCCGCGGGTGGTAAAGAACTGGACCTCGTCCTGGTAGCGGGCGACTGCCTGTGCGGTTGGCCCCCCGTGGACCTGCACGATGGCGGGCGGCAGGCCCCGTTCGACCTGGGCGGGGCGGCGCTCTGTTCCCCCGTTCCCATCCCGTTCCGGATAGTGGGAGGGAGCATAGAGCAACCCGTACACCTGGACGCCATCGGGAGATTTCCAACTCACCGGGTGAGCGCTGGTCAGGGCTGCTGGCTCAACCATCTCGCTCGTTGAGCGGCGCACAATCCGCACCTCGCCCGCTGCCGAACGGTCTTTCTGCACCAGGAGCCGCGCTGGTCGGGTGCTTGCGGAGGCTATCACGGCTAGGCGCTCGTCCCGCGGGGAGAGCGCAGGCTGCTCAAACCACGTGCAGGCTTCGAGCGCCCCGCCCATCGGCTCCGGTTCCCCGTCGCTCTCGCCCGCGTCGAGCCAGTGGCGGGAGAACCGCGCCTCTCCCTGGTGCTGGTGGAGCGCCACGAGCGACCGACTGTCGTGGCTCCAGCCATAGGTCCGCATTCCCTGAACCCAGGGGGGCAGGCTGCATTCGGCTTCCAGGCTTGCCCGCATCAGCCGCCGGTGGGTGTGCTGCTCCAGGTCATAGACGAAGATATGCCCCCATTTTCCCTCGTGCGCGGGCTGATTGGAAACGTAGGCCAGCCACCGGCCATCGGGCGAAAACTCTGGCTGAAACACGGCGACCTCCGCAGAGCCAGCCAGCACTTCCACCTCCCGAACCATAAGTGCTGGTACGCTTGCCTCGTGGGGTTCGTGGTGCTCATGGGGTTCGTGGGGTTCGCAGGGATCATAGCTGTGCAGCGTTGCCAGGGAGAGCGTGGTGCCGTCCCAGGGCATCTGGGGATGGTTCCAGGAGAGGTAGGCCATCCGTTTGCCATCCGGGTGCCAGCGCGGGTGCATCAGGAAGTCGCACCCCGTCACCAGGCGTTGTGGCCACTGCCGCCCCGCCGCGTCTACCACGGCCAGCACATCCACCTCTTCATACGAATGGACATAGAGCACCCATCGGCCATCCGGGGAGACGGTTGGTGCTGCGGCGTGTCCGAACGCCGGGGTGATGGGCCAGGCCGGGCCGCCCTGGAGGTTCTGGCGGTAGATGCGTCCCGACTGCTGCTCAACGAAAAAGACCCACCCTCCTGCTACCGTGAAGTCTCCCCCGCCATAGCCCACCCGCGCCCGCACCGAGAGATAGTCCGTCAGGTCGCGTGGCGCGTCGGGGCAGTCGGCCGGAGCACAGACCAGCACCCCCTTGCCGCCCCTGCTTTCCAGCCATACCAGCGTCCGCCCGTCGCTGTCCCACTGCACGTCTGACAGACGGATGCCCCCGGCCAGGCTGTGCGGCGAAAGGGGGCTGTCCCACAATCCGTATGGGGTCATACCATCAATCCTTCCTTCCCCTACCTTCCCCTCATTTGAGAGAAGCGCCCACTGCTTTGCAGGTGCCTTTGTGGAGTATAATACGGGACGGACCGTGGCGTGTCAAGTGACACCGGCCAGCAACATGTGCTAGAATATGGGAACCAGGTGCGCAGAGGCGTGCCGCGGTGCATCGTCTCGTCTCGTAGACCTGTAGATGGAGACCCGACGAACCGGTTATTGAGGGGTAAGGAGAGAAATATGCGGTATCGTATCATCGTCCCGATGCTCCCACTTGCGGCCCTGCTCGGCCTGATGCTTCTGCTCATGCCCGGGGCTTCTGGCCTGTCGGTCCAGGCGCAGCAGGGAGAGCGCTGCTTTCCCGAAACCAACCAGTGCATTTCTGGGGTTATCCGTGACTACTGGGAGAACAATGGGGGACTGGCCGTGTTTGGCTACCCGACCACGCCCCTGCACGAAGCCACCATCGAGGGAAGTTGGACCGGCCCCGTCCAGTGGTTTGAGCGCGACCGGCTGGAGGACCACGGCGAGTTGGGCGTGATGGCCGGTCGCCTGGGAGCCGATATCCTCGAACGACGGGGGAACCCGTGGCAGGAGCACCCCACCGTGAGCGGCCCACCCGCTGGCTGCCGCTACTTCCCCGAAACTCGCCACAGCCTGTGTCCGCCATTCCTCACCTACTGGCAGATCCATGGGGGGTTGGAACGGTTTGGCTACCCCATCACGGAGCCGTTCAATACCACGATTGGAGACTGGAGCGGGTCCGTCCAGTACTTTGAGCGGCGCAGGATGGAGCACCACACCGAAAACCGCGGAACGCGCTATGAGGTGCTGCTCGGCCTGCTCGGGAACGAAGTTCGGAGCCTGATGGACACCGAACCTGCCCAAACCGCCCAACCCACCAGCACTCCCGCGGCCTCGCCCACAACTTCCCCGACCTCCGCTCCCTACCCGGCTCCGCCCACCGATACGCCCACGGCTTCGCCTCCTGCGATGTTGACCGTGGTGCCAACCGCGGAGCCGACCGCGGAGCCGACCACGGAGCCAACTACGGAGCCAACCGCCACCCCAACCCCGCTCCCTCCCCAGACGGTCCTGCCCACCAGCACGCCGGTGTCCTACGACCCGGGGGTGTGCCTGAGCACCGAAGAGGCCGAACTTGCGCGGCTCATCAACGAACACCGCCGTGCCCACGGCCTTCCCGATGCGCCCATCTCGCGGTCGCTGAGCTACGTGGCGCAGGTGCATGTGCGAGACCTCGAACACCACCAACCGCACCGGCAGACCGACGAAAGTGGTCAACCGTGTAACATGCACAGCTGGTCGAACCAGGGGACCTGGACCCCCGTGTGCTACACCCCCGACCACCAGCATGCCGCCGGTATGTGGGACAAACCAGCCGAATTGACGGACTACCCGGGCAAAGGGTATGAGAACTCCTATGGGCATTCCGCCCGCGCAACAGCAGAAGGGGCCATCACTGGCTGGAAGAACAGTACGGGCCACAATGCGGTCATCATTGAGGAAGGTATCTGGGAAGGGAAGAACTGGCAGGCGATGGGCGTCGGCATCTACGGGAAGTACGCCGTTGCCTGGTTTGGGGAGGAACCCGACCCGGAGGGGACCATCCCGCCCTGCCCGTGACCCTGGCTCCGCCGCCCCCGACCCGGAGAACCGGGGGGTTCTGAAGGGCCGGGGGAGCCGGCCCGTCCCCCTCCGTGCGCTTGCTGATAGTACGTACCTGTGCTATACTCATGTGTGCCCAATTTCTCAGGAGCCGGTAGGTGGCGGGGTACCAGGGTTTGTCCGCGGTCTCACCCGTGCAGGATGATTCAGGGGTATCACTCCAACCTGATACCCGACCAGCAAGCAGCGAATACCTGTGAGTGACCGATGCCCCAGCGCGTTTCCAGCAGCGAAGGGCCGGGCCGGGGGCCTTGCTTTGCCCGGGGGTGGTCGCTCCGAGGGCAGGTATGGTACAATAACATATGGTGTTGTAACTGGTTCACTCGAATGTCTTCGCGCCGCAGGCTCCGGGCCATCCGTGCGCTTTTGCGGCCCCGGGTCGGGGAGGCTGAACCGAAGAACTGGATACCAGAAAGGGGTTTCTTGCTATGGGATTCCATCAGTCAGTCATCATGAGAGTGAGAAAAAAAAAACACCTGCATTTCACACACAGGAGGCTTTCTATAATGTCGTTTGAAGTCGGTGAACAGATTATCGTGCAGCCCGAGTTTGATGAGTCAAACTGGGATCAACTTCTTGATGAATATGATTATTCTCGTCCTGAGCGCGGCGAATTGCGCGACGGACTGATTATGCAAATCGAAGAAAATGGGGTACTGGTTTCGATTGGGACCAAGCGAGAAGGGGTGATACCCTGGCAAGATGTGCGGCAGATGGGCGAAGAGTTCTCGGGCACCTTGCATGTTGGCGATCCCATCCAGGTTTATATTCAGGACCCCGAAAACAAAGATGGTGATTTGGTTTTATCTTTGACCATGGTTCAGGTTGCCAAAGACTGGGAATCTGCCTCACAAATGTATACGGATGGCGGCATTGTTCGCTGCAAAGTCGTCGGGTTCAACAAAGGTGGCTTGCTGGTGCAGTTCAATCGTATTCGTGGTTTTGTCCCCGCCTCGCAGATTGCCCAACTCCACGGGCGCACCGCTGCCGAAGAGCGGCAGCAAGCATTGCAGCGCATGGTCAACCAGGAAATCCCCCTCAAGGTCATCGAGGTGGACCGCGAACGCAACCGGTTGGTCTTCTCGGAGCGGAGCGCGACCCAGGAGTGGCGCAAGGCGCAGAAGCACCGCCTCCTCTCGGAGTTGCAGGCCGGCGATATCCTGAGCGGTCGGGTGAACCAGTTGACCAACTTCGGAGCCTTCATCGACCTCGGTGGGGCCGATGGGCTTGCCCATATCAGCGAACTCTCGTGGCAGCGCGTCAACCACCCCCGCGAAGTGCTCTCCCCGGGTCAGGAAGTCCGCGTGATGGTCGTTGAAATTGACAGCGAGCGCGAACGGATTGGGCTGAGCCTGCGCAAGCTCCAGGAAAACCCGTGGGATACGATTGACCAGCGCTACAGCCTGGGACAGATTGTCAATGGACCGGTGACGAATGTGACCCCCTTCGGCGCGTTTGTTCAGATTGAGGAGGCCGTGGAGGGGCTTATTCACGCCAGCGAACTGGACGCTGACCCCCAGACCCAGCCGGGCGACGTGCTGCGACCCGGGCAGGAGATTACCGCGAAGGTTATCAGCCTGGACCGCCAGCGTCAGCGAATGGGGCTTTCGCTGCGGCGAGTGGCGGAAGACCAGGACAAGCAGCAGGAGCAGCAGCAGGAAGCCAGCGAGGTGTCTGCTCCTGATGGCACCGAGAGCGCAGAGAACGCAGAGCGGGCAGGAGCAGCGACGGAGCCAGAGCAGGAGCAGGAGACCGAACAGCAGACGGAAACGGTGGTTGCTCAGACCGAATCCCCTGGAATGGTTGACACCGGTACGGACGATGCATCCCCCACCGCTGCGCCCCTCTCATCCCCCGATAGTGATCGTTCCCCTACGAATGCTGTGGAGCAGGGTGAGGAGGAGACCGCCCGGGATGGGAACCACAACCAGAGCCATCAGAGCCATCAGAATGGGGTGGAGACCGCGGAAGCGGTGGAAGCCGAGACAGAAACGGTTGAGGCAGTGGAAGCGGTGGAAACGGAAGTTGATGTTCGGGTGGTTGGCGAAGACAGCAAGCAGAAGCACGAAGAAGACGAAATTCGCATCTCATGAGCATCATCTTGAACAGCATCATGCAGTCCATGCCATGCCATGCGATACGACGCGGCGGAAGAGGGCGTACCGTCTTATGGGGAGGGGGAGATAGGCATTGAAAAGTATTTGCGTAATCGGAACGGGCTACGTGGGACTGGTCACGGGGGTCTGTTTTGCCGACCTGGGTAATCGGGTCGTCTGCGTTGATATTGACCCGCAGAAGGTTGAAACCCTGCTGGCGGGCAAATCAACGATTTACGAACCAGGGCTAGAAGAACTGCTGGTTCGGAATGTGAACTCCGGGCGGCTCTCCTTCACGACCAGCTACGCGGTCGGGTTGGAGGAGGCAGAATTTGCCTTTATCACGGTTGATACCCCCATGGGGCCGGACGGCTCGGCAGACCTGCGCAGCGTGGAGGCCGCGGCGCATAGCATCGGGGAAGTTCTGACGCACCCGCTCATTATCATTGACAAGAGCACGGTTCCCGTTGGAACGGGCGATGTGGTCAGCCAGATTGTCTCCAGCCACGTGGGGGATAGCCCGTTCTCGATTGTCTCCAACCCGGAGTTTCTGCGCGAGGGGAGTGCGGTCAGCGATTTTTTCAACCCGGACCGTATTGTCCTGGGGTCTACCGACCGCGAGGCAGCCGAGCGCGTGGCCGAACTCCACGCTCCCCTGAACACCAAGGTTATCATTACCGACCTGCGCACGGCGGAGATGATCAAGTATGCGTCGAACGCCTTTCTCGCAGCCCGCATCTCCTTCATCAACGAGATTGCCCAGATTTGTGAACGGTTGGGGGCGGATGTGAAGGAGGTGGCCCGCGGCATGGGAGCCGACAAGCGCATCGGGCCGCACTTTCTGGAGGCCGGGGTGGGGTATGGAGGGTCGTGCTTTCCCAAGGACGTGCTGGCGCTCTACCACATGGCCGCCAGTGCCGGGTGTCACCCACAGCTCTTGCAGGCGGTTATGGACATTAACCGCGATGCCCGGCGGACCTTCGTTGAGAAGGTGCATACGCTGCTTGGCGATCTGCACGACAAGATTATCGGGGTGTTGGGGCTGTCGTTCAAGCCCAACACGGACGATATGCGGGAAGCTCCCTCGGTGGAAATTATTACCGCGCTCAAGTCATTGGGAGCGCACATCAAAGCCTACGACCCGGTGGCGATGGAGCGGGCCGGTGATTTGCTGCCCTGGGTCACATTCTGTGCAACGCCCTACGATGTGGCGAAGGAGGCCGATGCGCTGCTCATTATTACGGAGTGGAATGAGTTCAAGCAACTGAACTGGGAGAAGCTGCGGCAGTTTATGCGTCAATCCATGGTGGTGGATGGGCGAAACATCTACGACCCCCAGGAAATCGCCGCCTGCGGGTTCACCTACTGGGGGGTTGGTCGTGGCACCGCGCCGGCGACCTATTCAGGGGTGCGCAAAGATCCCCCCGACTGCGAGTGATCCGGCACGGGCACTGGCACCGGGGGCAAGCCTCCACTCCGAACCCATACCCATAGTCCATGATCCTCAATCCCTATCTTCTGATATCCGCCTACTGTCAAGGAGTGTTCCCCATGGCCGACGAGCGCGGGGACATTTCCTGGTATGACCCGGACCCCCGAGCGATTATCCCCCTGGACTCATTCTACGTTCCACGCCGCCTGAGACGCACGGTGCGTCGGGGGCAGTTTGAGGTCCGGGTTGATGGTGACTTTCGCGGGGTGATGCAGGCATGCGCCGAACCCTCGCCCGACCGTGGGGACACCTGGATCTCGGAAGGGTTGGTCGAGTCCTACACGCTGCTGCACCAGATGAACCTGGCCCACAGTGTCGAAGCGTGGCGGGATGGTCAGATGGTCGGGGGGCTGTATGGGGTGGCCATCCGCGGGTTGTTTGCGGGGGAGAGTATGTTTAGCCGCGAAGCGGACGCCAGCAAGGTGGCACTGGTGGCGCTGGTGGAACGGCTGCGGCGCGGCGGCTTTGTGCTGCTGGACACGCAGTTTCTTACCGCCCACCTGTCCCAGTTTGGAGCTATCGAAATCTCGCGGACCGACTATCAACGGCGGCTCTCCCGGGCGCTCCATGTTGATGCCACGTTTGAGCCGGATTCGGTGCGCTAGCCGTCGGAAATATCGTTACGAGCGCTTTTTGCGTTTGCGCCGCTGGCGAGCCTCGCGGCGGCTCCGGCCCGGGGTCAACCCGGGTTCTTCCGTGCCATTGGTGCTCCCCTCAGCAGCACCCCCCGCTGAGAGACGAGACGTCTGCGGTCGGCTCCCTTTCTCCCGTCCAGTCCGACGGGACGTTTGTGCTTGCTGGCGGGGGGAGATGACCCGGGCGTAGTAGACGACGTAGGCAGCCAGCAGCAGGTCAGCCAGCAGGATGAGGTAGAACCAGTAGCGCTGGTTGAAGGGGGCGATATCGCGCAGCCGCAGCACGCCAAGCAGCGTGCCCATGCTCCCCAGGGCTATCAGCACCATACCAAGCCTGCGAACCATCCGCATCCGCAGGGCGTTGCGCTCTTTCCACGCAAAGGAAAAGTAGACCCCTGCGGCAATGCAGAGCGCCTGGACAGCATAGAAAATCCACGCGAATGGCCCGAAAGTGGGGCTGGCTTCGGTCAGATACGTCGGGTCGAAGGGGTTCGGCATGTCTATTGTGCTCCCACACCACTGAACGGAAAACTGTCTCGATTATACCAACTGGGAAGGGCGGCGTCAAACGGGAAAATGGGAAAAGGGGCGGGTTCGCTGGCTCGAACTGGGAAACGTCCCTCCCTCCCATCAGAGGTGGATAGGGGGAGGGTTGGTCTGCTACCTGCTGTTGGAGGAGTTCCCCCCAGTGGGCTTGATGTTCTGGTTGATGTGGAAGAGGTTGGTCGGGTCGTAGCGGTTCTTGAGATCGACCAGTCGGGCGTAGCGGTCGCCATAGGCCAACCGCACCCGATCCTCGCTTTCGTCTTCGCTCAGGAAGTTGACGTACACGCCACCGGTTGAGAAGGGTTGCATCTTCGTCCAGAAATCACGCGCCCACTGGATATGCTGGTCTGCCTTATCCGGTGCATCCCAGGCGGCCTGAATATTCATCACGTAGGCAGCATCGCGGTGGGCCGCGGCGTTGGCGCTTGCGGGGGTCCGGCTGATAGCGCCGCCAAGCTGGAAGAGCAGCACCGCCGAAAAAGGCTTCGTCTCGTCCGGGGCGTGAGCGATGCAGGTCTCAATCGCCTCGTCGCTGATACCAGAAAGATATTCCGATTTCCAGTAGTAACGTCGTCCATGTGGCGCTGTGGCGTCGAGCACTTGCTGGTGGCTCGTGTAGGGTTTCGGCGTAATCGTATCGGCAATCGGTGTGCCAAATTCTTTGATTGGTTGCACCGCTTGCTGGCCTGCTTCCACCGAGCCGATGTAGCAGACAAAGAGCGCCACGATAGGCTTGCCGTGGATATCTTCTGGCAAAAATGATGCAGGAGGGGCGTTCCGCAGTACGGCCAGGGTGCCCAGTTCTTCCGGCGCGGATGCCGTATACTCCTGGAAGAACTTCAACACCGCTCGGGATTGCTCAAAGGGATATACGATCAGACCTGCCATCACGGTCGGGCCAATGGGCTGAAGCTCATATTCAAACGAGGTGACGACGCCAAAGTTGCCCCCCCCACCGCGCACCCCCCAGAATAGTTCGGCGTTCTCCGCCGCGCTGGTCGTATGCACCTGCCCATCGGCAGTAACAATTTCGGCAGAGCGCACATTGTCGCACGTCAGGCCATGTTTGCGCGACATCCATCCGAAGCCGCCACCTAGAGTCAACCCGGCAATGCCGGTGCTGGAGACGAACCCGCTCGGAACCGCCAGTCCGAATGCTTGGGTTTCGTGGTCAAGGTCGGCCCAGACAGTCCCGGCCTGTGCTCGTGCGGTGCGGGACTGGGGGTCAACGTGGATGCCCTTCATCAGCGACAGGTCAATCATCAGGCCATCGTTGCAGACCGCCGTACCTGCTACATTGTGTCCGCCGCCGCGGATAGCCAGCGGCAGGTCATGGTTGCGGGCAAGGTTAACTGCCGCCACCACATCTGCGGTGCCACGGCAGCGGGCAATGAGCGCGGGGTATCGGTCAATCATGCCGTTCCAGACGGCGCGAGCCTCGTCGTAGCCATCGTCGTCGGGTCGCAGCAGGGGGCCGCGCACCTGTCGGGCCAGTTTGTCCACCGTTTCGTGCTTCAGAATCGTTTGTTGTTCTCTCATCTTTCCTTCCTTTCTTCTCTTCATCCTGTGGTCGTGGGCTTGATGTTCTGGTTGATGTGGAAGAGGTTGGTCGGGTCGTAGCGGTTCTTCACTTCGACCAGTCGGGCGTAGTTGTCTCGGTAGGCGGCTTTGATGCGCTCGTCGCCTTCTTCCATCATCATATTGACGTAGGCTCCGCCTGCCGAATAGGGATGCACGGCGTCCCAGTAGTCTTTCGACCAGGTGCTAATTTGCTCTGCATTGGCCGGGTCGGGGTCCACGCCCGCAATTACCTGTGCCCACTTCGCCTCACGGTAGCTGAAGGCGGTGTCGTTTGCTCCCACCTGATGCACGGCTCCGTCTATCGGGTAGAGATGGGCGGTCGAGTGGGGCGTGGGGAGCTGCCGGGCATACTTCAGATTCTCGGCAATACAGTCGTCGCTCAGTTCGGTGAAGAAGTCGGCCCGCCAGTACCACTGCAACCCTGGTGGATAGAGCGCATCGAAGGCGCTTTGCAGCATCGGGTAGGGCATCGGGTGGGTGCCATCCAGCAGGGGTGGCCCGACCTCACGGATGGGCGCAAAGACCTTGTCTACCTGCTCTTGTGGGCCGGCGTAGCACCAGACAATGCCGCCCACTTTCTGGAGATGCAATGCTTCGGGGAAGGGCGGCACGGGCGGAACAGTCATCAAGGCGAAGAAACCGTCAAGTTCACCGGGCGCTTGCGGCATAAACTCCCGATACCAGCGCATGACCTCGGGGGTTTGCTCCAGCGACCACAGCATGGGCCCGCCGTAGACCGTGCTGACCGGGTGGAGTTGGAATTCAAAAGAGGTGGCAATCCCGAAGTTGCCACCTCCCCCGCGAATGGCCCAGAACAGGTCCGGGTGTTCCTGTGGACTGGTCGTCACAAAACGGCCATCGGCCAGAACCAGGTCAGCGGAGAGCAGATTGTCAATAGTCAGGCCATACTTGCGCGTCAGATAGCCAAACCCTCCCCCGAGCGTCAATCCCCCTACTCCCGTGGTCGAGATAAACCCGCTCGGGGTCGCCAACCCGAAGGCATGGGTTGCGTGGTCCACATCGCCCCAGGTACAGCCGCCTTCCGCGCGAACGGTTCGGGTGGACGGATCCACGCGGACACTGTTCATGAGCGACAGGTCAATTACCACTCCGTCGTTGCACATGCCCAGGCCGGCTCCGTTATGTCCACCGCCGCGGATAGCCAGCGGCAGGTGCTGCTCACGGGCAAAGTTGACCGATGCCATCACATCGGCTCCATCCTGGCAGCGCACGATGAGGGACGGGAAGCGGTCAATCATGCCATTATAGAGCTTTCGAGCCTCGTCGTAGCCGTCGTCGTCGGGTCGCAGCAGGGGGCCGCGCACCTGTCGGGCCAGTTTGTCCACCGTTTCGTGCTTCAGAATCGTTTGTTGTTCTCTCATCCCTGTCCCCTTTCTCTGCTTTTGTCTGCTTGCGAGGTTGTCCGCCCGTCGATGTGCGCGGCGATATGCTCAGCGTCCTCGCCTACGCCCAGAAAAAGCCCGGACTTGAGCGTGTGCAACCAGTGAAGCCCCAGGAAGTAGAGACCGGGGTAGTCGGTGACACCGCGCTGCTGGATGGGGTAGCCATACTCATCGAAGCCTGGGAGTTGCACCCAGCTGTAGTCCCAACGGTAGCCGGTCGCCCAGATGATGGTGCTGATGCCCGCTGCTTTCAGGTCCAGCTCGGTGATCATATCCTGCTCATACCCATCTTGCGGTTCATCTACCGTTTCTTCAGGCGCTTCGCGGTAGCGGCGCGGGAGGCGGCCAGCACTGCCGACGCAGAGGAAGACCTGACGACCATGCTCGTGCAACTCCTGGGCAATCTGGCACCCGGATTGTCCGCTGCCGACGACGAGGACGTTTCCCTCTGGCAGCGTCTCGGGGTTCCGATACTCGCTACTGTGGAGCTGCCTGATTTTCTCGGGGATGTTCTGGCTGAAGGAGGGAATGTTGGGGTACTGGAAGGTCCCTGCAGCTACTACCACGTTGTCTGCTTCGTATACTCCATCGGTCGTGCGCACCAGGTAGCCGTTCCCATTCCCACTTTGTTCAACGGCGTCTACCGTCACTCCGAAGCGCAGGGGGGGATTGAAGCGGGCGGCGTAGTCTTCGATATAAGCAATCACCTCATCTCGCGTCAGGAACCCATCTGGATTGTCACCCTGATAGGGGTGTCCGGGGAGTTGCAGTTGCCAGTTTGGTGTGACCAGGGTGAAGGAGTCCCACCGTCGGTGCCAGGCCTCCCCAACCCGCTGATGCTTTTCCAGGACCAGGTGGTCCCGGCCCTGCTACGTGAGCAGGTAGCTCATCGCCAGGCCGGACTGGCCCCCGCCAATAATGACCGTCTCTCTTTTCTCGACCCGTTCTCCATCATCAGCCTGAGAACGACCCTGCACCAGGCTCGTCAAGGCATCGACTCCGCGCTTGATCTGCTCGGTAAGGGTTGGTGGTTGTTGAGACATAATACCTTTCCTCCTTTCGTTGCGGTTTGAGCGAAGCGGAAATTAGCTCTGGGCCATCGCTGCTGCCGCATGGTCCATGACTTGCTGCATGCCTTCCGCGGGGCTGAATTCGACGAAGGTGGTGTCTTCGTTGAACCAGACGGTGTGACCATTGGGCATGTAGTACAGTTCGCCCGGCCTGATGGCTTCCTCGCTGCCATCTTCGTAGCGCACATTCAAGGTTCCTTGCAGGACATAGCCCCAATGGGGTACCTGACACAGGTCGGCCGGTAGTCCCTTGAGCATTGGCGTGAAGTCGGTGCCTGCCGGGAAGTGCAAGATGTTGCAGAGCATCTCACCTCCCTTGATGCCGCGAATGGTGGAACCCAGCGTTTCATTTACCACGGGCAGATCTTTCGTGTGCATTTTCATTGTATGCCTCCTTACTTCAGGTTTCGGTTTTTCTGAGACTTGAGATTTGCAAGTTTCATCTATTGAAATATTCGCAATTTGTATGCCAGCTATGGGCGTGATGGGGATGGGTGGGGGAGAGGGGCACAAAAAAAACGGGCGAAATGCCCGTCTATGGACTTCACTGCACCATAGATTGCCTCTTTTGGTAGTCCCTCATTGTGAGTGGTACGATCTTACGCCAGCGAGGCATTATAGTGATGCACAAAATACCAGATCGCACCGATATGATTTTCGACCTTCTTCGAAACAATACCTTCGCCAAAACTGGCCGGGAAACGAGCATGGTTTTTGTGGTATCGTTGGTAATCAAAACCCAACAACGAAAGGACCACAAAAACCATGGACCCTATTCTACCATTGCTTCTCTGCCTCACG